>PKWS01000135.1 GCA_003132105.1 Desulfosporosinus sp. | reverse complement strand
ACCATTGACGAATCCTATTCTTGGCTTGAGAGGTTTTAACAAAAGCTAACCAATCCCGGCTAGGTCCCCCCCCTTGTTTCGACGTAAGAATTTCTAGAATGTCTCCATTAGTCAATTTTGTCTCGAGTGGAACGATCCGTCCGTTAATCTTCGCGCCAACACAACGATGCCCAACATCCGTATGGACACGGTAAGCAAAATCAATCGGACAAGAATCGGCTGGTAGTTCAACCACATCCCCTTTAGGAGTAAACACAAAGACGGTATCAGCAAATAAGTCAATCTTTAGAGATTCCATAAATTCTCCGGCATCCCGGGAATCATGTTGCCACTCTAGCAACTGGCGCAACCAAGAAAGCTTTTGCTCAAAGTTAACGCTCTCTGCTTTGTTACCACCTTCTTTATTACTACCTTCTTCTTTGTACTTCCAATGCGCAGCAATACCGTATTCGGACGTGCGGTGCATTTCATTCGTCCGAATCTGTATTTCAAAGGGTTCGCCGTGAACTCCGATCAGAGTGGTATGTAGAGACTGGTACATATTGGGTTTGGGCATGGCAATATAGTCTTTAAAACGCCCAGGTATCGGCTTCCATAAAGTGTGGATAATTCCCAGCGCCCCATAACAATCATTGACTGATTCAACAACCACTCGAATCGCCATTAGGTCGTAGATTTCGCTCAGTTCTTTGTTCTGAGTAATCATTTTACGATAAATGCTGTAAAAGTGCTTAGGACGGCCCTCTATGTCTGCATATATTTCAACTTCATTTAATCTTTCACGCATTTGAGCAATGACTTCATTGATATATGCTTCGCGCTCCCGTCGTTTCAGAGCAATTTTTTCAACTAAGTCATAGTACTCCTGAGGTTTCAAATATCGAAATGAAAGATCTTCCAGCTCCCACTTAATCCTAAAAATCCCAAGACGGTTAGCCAAGGGTGCAAAAATCTCAAGAGTTTCTTGGGCAATTTCTTTTTGTTTTTCGATAGAATGATATTTCAAGGTACGCATGTTATGAAGGCGATCGGCCAGTTTAATGAGAATAACTCGGATGTCCTTGGCCATGGCCAAGAACATCTTGCGCAAATTCTCCACTTGTTGCTCCATCTTACTCTTGTACTCAATCCGTCCGAGCTTGGTCACTCCATCGACAAGCAAAGCAATTTCCGAACCAAATTCCTTCTCGATATCCGCAAGTGTATACGATGTATCTTCCACAACATCATGAAGCAAGGAGGCAGCAATGGTTGCCTCATCCATTTCCAATTCAACTAAAATCTGCGCGACTTCAAGTGGATGGAAAATATAGTCTTCCCCGGAGTTCCGAAGTTGATTGCGATGTGCCACTTCAGCAAATTGATAAGCCTTGTCTACAATGTCTAGACGTGCCTGTGGCGATATCTTTTGCAGTTTTACCCTTAACTCCGCATAGGACATTGGCGAACTCCTCTCATCCATATATACCCCAAGTTGATGCTTAATACTGGACCAATGAAAAAACGGGATAATCTGCCAACTTTTCTCTTCCGTTTAAAAACGTTAATTCAATTAAAAAGCCCATCCCGAGCATATCTGCGCCAATCTTTTTCATTAAGTTTGCAGTCGCCAACATCGTTCCTCCGGTTGCCAACAGGTCATCGACTATTACGACCCGTTCACCAGGAGAAATAGCATCTGCATGGACTTCTAAAGTATCAAGCCCATATTCTAAAGCGTACGTTTCACTAATGGTTTTCCCCGGTAATTTACCCGGTTTTCGGACTGGAACAAAACCTATCCCTAAGGCATAGGCAAGCGGAGCGCCTAGTAAAAAGCCACGGGCTTCAGGTCCAACGATCACCTCAGGCTGCCAAGGCTTAATTTTTTCAACCAGAGCATCAATAGCAGCCCGATACACTTCGCCATTTTTGAGCAAAGTCGTTATATCCTTGTACGAGATTCCTTCCTTGGGAAAATCATTAATCACACGAATATGTTCTTTAAAGTCCATGACTGCTCCGCCCTTCTTTCTATTACACTTTTCCATCTTTACCCAAATTTATCTAGTGGATCCTTAGCTAGAAATAAAAGCTCAAATTTAAATGAGGACGGTTAAGGCCGTCCTCCCATACCTGTTCATGTAATGTCAATTAACAACGCATCTTTGTTCGAGAATATCATATTATATTCCCTACGACAACTATCTTAACACCAGGGGCAAGGGTCTATTACTTTATTGACACTTCATGATAGTTTTATTACTGGAAATTAGATCGCAATTTTCATGAAAAGTTCTGCCTTGCCGCTCTATTTTCTCATGAAGAATTGGAAGGCTTCTTTTTCCTCCCCGTTATATACATCAATTTTTGCTATATTTCTTTTATGATAAACAGTTCCATAACGGTCTGCCTGATTATCACAAACCATAGCATAATCATAATTGTCTGGCGATACCCAAGCCATAAAGACATAAGTATGGGCTGGAGCACCGTTACCATGGTTATTATCCATGGTAAAGCAGATGTCACCTGCCCGCAGGTTCTTGTAATCTGAGCCGCGTGTCCAGCCTTTATTCTTTAATTGAACAATGAGTCCAGTGGTGTTACAGGTGTCATTTGGTATAACAACACCGTTTTGCCTTAGTGCCTCGGCCATAAAATAAACGCATGCGTTCGCATACTGCCCATTATTTAGCTGTAGTGCCCTTTTCAAAACCTTCTGTCTATTTGTTTCTACAGAAAGATAATTAAAAAGTTTGTTTTGAGAAAAAACTTCTAAGGAATTTATGTTGTCCACAGGCACTGGTACCACAGGTTTGGGTTTTGAAGCTGTAGATGGTATTGGAGGTGAATCCACCTTATCTGCTGTAGTTACTAATGATTTGGCTTCAACATCGTTTGGCATTTTTAGATTTTGAGCCACACTCCCGGTAGATGCCGGGATAATGCTCCGTATCTCTCTATTAAATAAAATCAAAGCAGCTATTATAATGCTTCCTCCTATGAGGAATATAGTTTTGTTTTTCATGTTAACCCTCCAATACCTTGTTGGGAATTCTCTGTTGTACACAAAATAGCTAGAACTTCTTCCCCGGTATAAATTTTGCTAAACTATGGGGTGACAAGTTATCGGATTGCCCCCAAACTGCAGATATGTAGTTTCCGGGAGTGTTTCCCTTATCAACTAATAGAAACGTCTTAAATCCGCTCTCAGCCTCTTAGGAGCATGATTCTATACAAGCCTTACTTGTTAAGGCCTTAGGGTTTAATCTATAATTCTGTAATATTAGTTGCACCGTCCTGTTTCCATTGTATTCATTGACTTCAACTGCAAAAATCATGTCTAATTTCGCGTTGTTTTTTAATCCACTGTGCATTTTATCCAATTCACCTCGCCCAAATTTATCGGTTATCATGGCTTCGAAGGCGTTAATATCTCCAAAGTATACGCAATCCAGATATTTATTACTCTTAGTTAATAGTTTGAGCTTTAACACATTTTTTTTAGCGCCAAGAATGGAACTCCTAGAGACAGAAATGTCTGTCTCCGCAAAAAGCGGTTTCGAATTCCCTTTACCATACGGTTCAAGTATTGTTAAATCCTCCGCTAACGCAAGATTTATTTTATCAAGTGTAATTAATCCATCAACTCGAATCTTGCGGATTAAATCTTCCTCAGTTAATTTGGTTAAGCGATTCAACAGTTTTCTTAAGGCATCCACATTGTCCGCTTCAAGAGATAACCCTGCAGCCATCGCATGTCCACCAAATCTCATCAATAATTGGTTGCACTGGGTCAGCTCTTCAAACATATTGTATTCCACAATAGACCGGCCCGAACCCTTGACACCATGTTCACCATCCGTTAGTACTATGGTTGGAACATTATATCGTTCTCGAATTTTGCCAGCTATTATTCCCGCAATACTTTCATGAATATCTGGCTTATAAACAATAAAAACTTTATCATTCTTTATATTTGAACTTTCAATAATCCGAGCAATTTCTTCCACTCCTATTATTGTCATATCTTTTCGTTCTGTATTAAGTTGATGAAGCTCCAATGCTATATTACTTGCTTCCTGGATATTATCAGAAAGCAATAACCTTAAACCCTTTTTAGCACTATCTAATCTTCCGGAAGCGTTAATGCACGGTCCAATTATGAATCCAAGACTATAAACGTTTATTGTCTTGCCCTCAATACCAGTTTGTTTGATAAGGGCCTTAAGCCCGGTATTCTGAGTGTAGTTTATCATCTCAAGTCCTTTTTTGACAAAAACTCTATTTTCCCCAATCAAGTCAACTACATCACAAACAGTAGCTATAGCTACATATTCAACAAATGAAAAAGCTTCCTTCTTTGGAATACTCATTTCTTCAAATAAGACTTGAATAAGCTTAAAGGCAACACCAGCCCCGCATAAGAGTTTGAAAGGATAATTACAATCCATTTGCTTAATATCAATAACAGCATCGGCATTAGGCGTTTTATAACTTCTATTTCCGTCAGCATCTTCTGTAAATGGCACTTCATGATGGTCAGTAATTATAACTGTCAGTCCTAAATCTTTTGCATAATCAATTTGCTCGATAGCTGATATCCCATTATCACAGGTTATAAGAGTATCGATGCCTTCATCTTTAGCCTTTTTAATAATATCTTCATTAATTCCATACCCATCTATAATTCTATGTGGAATGTCATAATCTACTTTTGCATTGCACCTAAACAACGCCTTGTATAGCAAGAAGGTGCTTATAACGCCATCCACGTCGTAGTCACCGACTATCCTTATCTTTTTTCCTTCTGCAATTTTACGTTTTATAATGCCTACACCTTTCTCAATATCTTTCATCATCCTAGGGTCATGTAATTTATCGAAATCTGGCTTGATGAAACTCACAGCACTATCAAAGTCAGAGATACCTCTATTCACTAATACTTGACATAACAATTCACTAATTCCTAAAGCTTTACTTTTCAAGTGACTTTTTGTATTTCTAATTAGCCATCTTTCCAAATCTAATCCTCCTGATTTGTTTTTTGATATGTTTACAACTTATTAGTTTAGATTTGTTCATATTTTCTCAACTTTGCGTTGCAATTTATTTTCTTCGCAATGATTAGTCGAGAAAAAAATTTATCCATACTTACTTGTTTGCTAATGTTATCTGTTATCTGACTTCTGTCTTTACCTGACAGCTCTGACAGGAGAGAGCTAGCCCAGCTTCAACAGGACATTTCACATCCCTGGTACTGCAAGGTTCTGCGTGAATGAGAACATGAGTCCCATGCAATCTCAAATTTATTTCTTGTTCGATTAGGTCACACAGTTCATGAACGTCAACAACTGAAGTGTATTTAGCAACCACAAGATGTAAATCCACATGCCTTTCCGCTCCGGCTTTGCGAGTGCGAAGTTTATGGAATTCGACAAATTTCTCCGCATGGAGTAAAAGGACTTCGGTAATAATTTCACGTTCCTCATCCGGCAAGCTGACATCAACTAGTGGCGAGAATGCTTTCTTCGTCAACTCAAAGGAAGCCTTGATGATCATTAACGCGACTCCAAAAGCGATGATCGGATCTAGGATGGCCCAACCCGTAATCTTGATTAAGAGAAGGCCAATAAAAACGCCGACAGACGTATAAACATCTGTCCTCAAATGCAAAGCATCCGCTTCAAGAGCCACAGAATCAGTTTGTTTCGCAACTCTCATTAATTTGGTTGACACAATCAAGTTCACAATCGCAGAAACTCCCATGATGAGCATGCCTAATCGCAAGTCACCGACATGGCCACCTTCGCCGCCAATAATCTCCTGAACCTTTTGAATCGCTTCGGCAATAATCATCAGAGCGGCAACGAATATCAAAGCGGCCTCTATCGTGCCAGATACATTTTCGATTTTCCCATGACCATAAGCATGCCGCTTATCGGCAGGTTTTCCCGATTCCCTCACCGCGAAAAGTGCAATGAAGGCTG
Source organism: Desulfosporosinus sp. (assembly GCA_003132105.1). Taxonomy (GTDB): domain Bacteria; phylum Bacillota; class Desulfitobacteriia; order Desulfitobacteriales; family Desulfitobacteriaceae; genus Desulfosporosinus. Next base: position 1,249 of record PKWS01000135.1, on the reverse strand, counting down.
CCAACAGATCGATTCCAGAATGAATACCCTCTGACAAGATACTAACTGACCCACTGGCTAACCCAATCGCCAATTTGGCAAGCGTTAAAAAAGTATTCGAAGCGACAGATAATGAAGCCACCTTCGTCTTCTCCTCCACGACTTAACTCTCCTCACCTTCCATAGAAACTTCTGCCAAAATATATAGAAAACTGGCTACCAGAAAATTATATATTCTGACTGGCAACAAAAATAGGACTCCTCCTAAAAGGAAGTCCCGTGGATTACTCCACTGCCTCAATACTTTGAAGCCCAGCAATTTGCCTGACGATGATAGTTTATGTTTAAGATACCAAAAATTGCACCTTAAAGCAAGGTTTTTCTATAACCGGATTAGAGTAGGTTAAAGTGTTAAGATATTTCCGTAGATAATCCATCCGATGCCTAAAACCAGACGCAGAATCGTTGGAGCAAAGCTCCAAAGAACCTGACTTTTCTTGTCTTTAGGAATGATGCCGGTTCCGACCACCAAAGCCCAGAAGATTATAGCTGCAACAGGGGTAACAAAGGCACCAAAAAGAACTAAAGTAATCAGTCCTCCCACCAATCCATTTACAACCTGGCTTTTGTTAGCCATTCGCCCAACAGCAAGCAGGAGTAAGATACCTACAATTCCTCCAAGAAGAAGGGGTGTTTCCCAACGCCAAAACTGCTCTACATCATGGGCAAGAAAATTAATCCCACTTAACGCAACAGTTGCCATGGCAGTTCCCCAAACCCCTCCAAAAAAAATCATTCCAGCGGATAGAAGTAGTGCTCCCTCAAGTAATATGAGAAAAATAAATACCAAGCAAACTCCCTCCCCCGCCAACACTTTTCTGCTAGTATAGCCCAAAAATATTCAATCTAATCTTATGTTGCTTTCCTGTGAAAAGCACATTAAAGGGTCGCTGCCTTCAAGAAGCGTAAAGAGGATCCCTTTCAGCAGGGATCCTCTAACAGATTGTATTTTCAGGACGTTTAGAAGACGTTTCTTAGAATACTATACCCATCGCGATGAGCAACAGAATGATCACGACGACAATTGCGATTCCAGCGCCCCATCCGGCTCCTGCTCCAGCTGCACCAAACATAGTTTAACCTCCTTTATTCTACTATTTTATTCAGTTTAGAATATTACTCCTAATGCAATTAAGATCAGAATTGCAATGGCGATAATGCCAACGCCTATGCCACCATGTGCAACTACTGGTGCAACTGGTGCGCATAC
>PKWS01000141.1 GCA_003132105.1 Desulfosporosinus sp. | reverse complement strand
GGCTAACACGTTTTTGTTGATTTCAGCTGGATCTATATCGAAGTGGATGATTTTGGCCTTAGGCGCAAATTCGCTCAAAAGTCCAGTGACTCTATCATCAAAACGAACCCCAATGCCTAACATCAAATCGCATTCCGTAGTGGCCATATTAGCTGCATAAGACCCATGCATCCCTACCATGCCTAAGAACTGGGGATGATCAAACGGAAGAGAGCCCAAACCCATCAAAGTTGAAATCACCGGAAACCCTGTCTGTTCTATTAAAATCTCTAACTCCTCTGACGAATTGGACAGATTAACACCGCCTCCTACAAATATAAGAGGAGTATGGGCTAATTTCAATTCCTTGAAGGCCTTATCGATCGTCTCTAAATCTCCTTCATACAAAGGATGATACCCACGCAACTTAACCTCTTTCGGGTATTGATAATCGATAGGAGCGACAAAGACATCTTTAGCTATATCAACGACCACGGGCCCGGGCCTACCAGTACGGGCTATATAGAAGGCTTCTTTGAGGACTCCAGGTAAATCTTCAACCTTCTTAACCAAGTAATTGTGTTTAGTAATAGCAACTAAAGGAATCGAATCCATATAGGCTGTGGCAATTCCAGTCACCAGATTAGTTGCCCCTGGGCCGGAAGTAGCAATAACAACCCCGACCTTCCCAGTCGCTCGGGCATATCCGTCGGCTGCATGGACCGCTCCTTGTTCATGCTTAGTTAAAATATGGTTAAAATTTGCTTTGTACAAAGCATCATAAAGCGTTAACACTGCCCCACCAGGGTAGCCAAAAACCACATCTACTTCTTCATTTTTCAGGGATTCTATAATTGCCTCTGCTCCAGTCATTTCCAAACGATTAGCCCTCCCTCTATGCACATCCCAGTTCGGTAAGGAAAAAGTGTCGGTGTGCCTTTATTATATAACAGATAGTTTTTTGTCACAATTATAGCATAAAACTTTACTCTTTAGGCAACATCAAGCGAAAGAAGTCAAGACATTCCTCATTGCTCAAATAAGAAAGGGTCTGCTCCTTAGATATTTCAGGAACAGACCCTTTTCACCTAGTTATGCTCATTATTTTGTTATTTGAGCCACTTGTGATCCACCCTTAGCCGGTTCCCTAGTTCTCTGAACCGCAAAAGCAAACTTGCCCTTCCTCTGGTAAGTCGTCCGTAATGTTTCCCTCATTGATCAACACATGGCTAAAATCTGGTGTCCCGCTCTCGAAAATTGCTTCCACAGCACTTTTACCGTTAACTATGTTATTAGTGATAGCCAAGACAACTTCAGCAACCGAGTTCAGTCTTTTTATGGACTGAAAGCAATGAAAGCGAGTAATTGGATGACGTGATCCATCTTGAGCATGGGTACAGAACCATATTGTGTAACTGTACCCTTCATGACACTCATCCTTACAACGGTTAAACGTGGCAGTGTCAGCAATTGAAATCTTATGCATAATAATGCCCTCCTTGATTTTGGACATCCCCGAATTCAAACCTAGGGCTATATTAATATATTACATCATTTGTGTCCAAAATGATAAGCATTTCTTTATCCCTTACTCGCGACCTTACCTATGGAGTCTTCCTNNGTATCCCCCATTGCCCGACCCTCTGCGATGTCCTTTAGGAGACGCCTCATAATCTTTCCGCTTCGAGTCTTAGGTAATTCAGCAGTCAAAAAAATGTCATCAGGTCGTGCAAGTGCCCCTATTTTTAGGACAACAAGTGCTTTTAGTTCATCAATTAGCTTATCGTGGATTACAATTCCTTCTTTTAAACTGACGAAGGCAAACACCGATTGTCCTTTTATTTCGTGGGTTTTGCCCACACAAGCTGCTTCTGCAACCGATAGATGATCAACCAAAGCACCTTCTACTTCCGCCGTTCCAATCCGATGCCCCGATACGTTGATGACATCATCCACGCGTCCAATCACCCAGAAGTAACCATCATCATCCCATTTTGCTTCATCCCCAGTAAAATACATACCCGCAATCTGGGTCCAATACGTGTCCTCATAGCGTTTATCATCACCATACACCGTTTTAAGCATCGCTGGCCATGGCTCGCGAATNNGGTTTAAGAGGGGTAATCCCTGGAATCGGCGTCATCATAATCATACCCGTTTCAGTTTGCCACCAGGTATCTACTATGGGGCAGCGTTCTCCCCCAATATATTTGTAGTACCACATCCTTCTTGGATCATCTCGAGAATCTTCATTTTTTCACTGCTCATTTTCTCTACTCCCCTTCCATCCCTCTCAAGCTTTACTTATCTTTTTCCTCATTTGACGTGTAGCTTCCTGTGCTGAAACTTCCCCACGCTCCAGAGCTTCTAAGATCTCCTGTCTGCGCACACTTTCCTCATGAGAATTTTCCTTATCATTTTCAGGAACCCTTTCCTTATCCACCGCGTAACCAAGCGCCTCAATGACACTATCTAAGCGACTTCGAACCGTGGGATAAGATATACCCAACTCTTTTTCCACCTCTTTGATATTCCCACGACATTTAATAAATGCTTCCATGAATATTAACTGTTCTGCTGGAAGCCGACAAAACTTACACGAACTAAATTCCCCTTCGATTTTCGTCGGACAGTAGGTACAAGTTAACTTACTAATCTTCATTTCGTGGTCGCACACTGGACAGCGATGGGGCATCATATAATCCAAAATCTTCACCTCTACGTTAAGTTTCCCAAAGCACTTCTATAATTAATATAATAAACTTATATATTAATTATGTCAATGTATTGTTTAATATATTTAATATATATCTTAGTATTATTAAGTTTAATAATATTTACCCCTTTTTACAGTTCAATTGGCTATGTCACTAGATTAAATCATAATGCAGCCGGTCTCTGGAGAGACTAGCTGCATTATGATTTATAGAACTAATACCGAGCGTTTACTTGATAATGAACTGTTTACCATTTAATATGGTATCAGTATATACTTAGGGTACAAAACATAGGGAATAGCTTAGGTTCTATGGAATTGTGCACTCAACCCCATTTCCACTTCGCTAAAAAATATCAGGCGGTCGGGATGGAATTGGTAAATTCAAAAACTTAACCAAAGGAGATAATGTTATGTCTAAATTCAATGAAATCGTACCAGAACTTCTTGAACAAAGTCCGTTTAAGTTAATAGGTAAAGATTGGATGCTCATTACTGCTGAAAAGGATGGAAAGGTTAACACCATGACTGCCTCTTGGGGGGGGGTTGGTGTAATGTGGGCTAAGAATGTTGCCTACATTGTTATTCGTCCACAACGCTACACCAAGGAGTTTGTAGATAACTCCGAAACATTTTCTCTCTCTTTTTTGGATAACAGCTTTAGAACTACCTTAAGTTATCTTGGAACAAAGTCCGGCAGAGATGAAGATAAAATTAAAAACTCCCTTTTAACTGTTCTCCATACCGATGATATTCCGTATTTTGAAGAAGCAAATATCGCAATTCTCTGTAAGAAACTTTATGCACAAGAATTCAAATCCGAGTACTTCATTGCGCAAGAACTTAATGAAAAATGGTATCCTGATAGTGACTATCACACCTTATATATTGCAGAAATTACAAAGATCCTTGTTAAAGAGTAGGCAAAAAACATGGCTAGTGCCCAGCCTTCTTGAACTCCACTCACTATTCTTGGGTTGCTCCCCATTGCTCTAAGCAGTTTTCAAGCTCTTCTTCCAGAACTTCCTTTGCTTGAAATAGCTCATTTAAGCGATTGGCATCCAAGGCGAATTCCACCATTTCTCCGTCAATCACTTTAATTTTACGTTCATACTGTTCAATTTCTTCTTCAAGACGCTCTAATTTTTTAGATAAATTTATGTTCTTTGGTTGCTCGGAGGCCACCTTTTTCTTAATCGACTTTGACGGCAAACTAGGTGGTGCCACACTCAATTTTCCTAGTCCTTTTTTATGCTCATCCAGATAATAGCTGTAATCGCCCTGATAAATTTTGATCCCTTTATTCTCAATCGCCATCATCTTATCCGCGACCTTATTGATAAAATAGCGATCATGAGAAACAAAGAATAGCGTCCCATCGAATTGGATCAAGGTTTCTTCTAATACTTCCCTAGAATCAATGTCCAAGTGATTGGTGGGCTCATCCAGAATCATAAAATTCACTTTTTCAAAGGTCAACGAGCAAAGCTTCAACCTGCTTTTTTCTCCACCGGACAAAGATTTAATTTTCTTGTTAACATCTTCCTTCATAAATAAGGCTTTTGCTAATTGAGATCTTGCTTCTCCTTGGGTCAGATCATGCAACTGCAAAAAATACTCTAAAATCGTCAACTCTTCGTCTTCATAGACCACGTTCTGAGGAAGATAACCGATTTTCACTCGTGATCCTATTTTAATCGACCCAGAATCCGGTTCACATTCCCTAAGGATCATTTTCAGCAGCGTTGTTTTGCCACTGCCATTACTCCCTACGATGCATACACTGTCCTGATATAAAATAGTGAGGCTAACCTCTTGCAGCAAATTTTTATCACCGAAATGCTTAGCAAGGCCTTCCGTTTCAAGGACTATTTTCCCGGTTCTATTAATGGTTTGAGCATCTAATCGAACCTTTCTCTTTTCAAAAACAGGCCGATCTAGTGTGTCTATTTTCTCTAGTCGTTTTTCTAATTCTTTAGCGCGCTTGAACATTTTTTCGCTGTCTCTCATGGCACCCCAAATACGATAACGCTCAATTTGCCGCTCCATATTATCAATCTTTTTCTGTTGATTTTGATACACCTTATACTCTATTAAAAAGCGACGTTCCTTTTCTACGACATAATAGCTGTAATTCCCAAGGTAGGGCACGACACGGTTAAATTCCAGCTCCAAAATCTTATGAACAACACTGTCTAAAAAATACCTGTCGTGAGATACGACAAGGACCGATCCCTTGTACTCCTTCAAAAAACCTTCTAACCATTCAATGGCTTCTAAATCTAAATGATTGGAGGGTTCATCTAGTAATAAAACATCTGGTTGTTCCAAAAGAATTTTAGCTAAAATAACCCTTGTTTTTTCTCCGCCACTCAGTTGCTCGAAAAGCATTCCTTTTAAAAGGTCTGTAATTTGAAGACCTTCTGTTATTTTACTGATATGCGTTTCCATGTCATATCCACCAAGCGCTTCAAATTGCTCTGTTAAACGCCCATAGCTTTGTATCGTTTTTTCTAAAGCTTCTCCTTGAAGCTGGATGAGTCTTTCTTCAAGGACCTTCATCTCTTGCTTGAGCTTAAAAACATTCTCAAAAGCTAATTCAATAACATCCATCGTGGTTGCACTTGCCTCAAAGAGTGGCATTTGATTGAGATAGCCTACTTTAGCGTCTTTACGAATGGCTATATTACCCTCTTGACAATCCTCTACCCCCATGATGATTTTCAAAATTGTCGTTTTTCCACAACCATTTTGTCCGATCAGTCCGATTCTTTCTCCTGTTTTTAAGTCAAAAGATATGTTATGAAATAGTTTATTGGCCCCATAATATTTGGTTAAATCGTTAATACTGCACTCGATCATTTCTATTGTCCGCTCCTAACTAAAACTCCTTTTTTTAAATACATTCTAATCTAATGATTCCTGTTTTAGATACCATAAGCTAATCGACGTAGAATAGGGGACCAGTACGATCTGGTCCTCCATTCTAGACTACTCACAGATTGTTTCTATTTTAATCGCAATAGCCCTTCAACCGTAGTTTTGTGATATGTTCTTTCAAAATGGCTTCCAGATCGATGCCATACTGTTCTTCTAAGACAAACATCATAGTGACAGCCGTCTGAGCGACGTCGACTAATTCTTGGGCCACCATCTGCATGGCTTCATCTTCTTCGAGGCGTTGTCGTTCCCCACTTAGCCCCCTAAGTTTGCCTATAGCTTGAGCTAGCTCCCCGGATTCTTCCATGATCTTTAGGGCTGTGCTTTCCAAGGAAGGACTCAAGCGGTTCAAGCGCGGAAGTGTCACTGTCTTGGAAACGATCAGGCCTTCCCCTAATTTATGATCTGAAGTCAATTTCGTAACCTCCCACATTCTTATCTCCATTACTGAGTAGTTTAGTAATTATAACATTCCTTTGCCGAGAACACACTTAAAGAACATTCTTATCTGCTCAACATAGGATGATTCGCTAGGGTATTACGTGCTATTTGCATGAATCCTCTTCGAAGATCGTCTTGGAGTTGCCTTGGCCAACACTTATAATTCGTCGATTTGTGCCTAAAAGATCAATAAAGCTTGATCCAATTAAGATAATTGGCTTCGTGATCTCATAAGGAGGAACATACACAATTTCACCGCGTTCTCCGTTTTCCAAAATGACATCTAAGCCCGTAAAATTGACAGCAATATTCTTTAAAAATACGTTTAAAACATGGACATCAAACGTTCCCATCCCAAGTGTCTGAAACATTTCAAAGGCCACAAACGGATTAACCCCTTTTTTGTAGACCCTATCCTGAGTCATTGCATCATAAACATCAGCAATGGCGATAATCTTCGCATATAAGTCAATCTCATCCCCCTTTAAACCATAGGGGTAGCCTGAGCCATCTACTCTCTCGTGGTGGGAAAGCACAGCCTCTTTAATGGGTTGACTAATTTCCGTTATATTTTTGATGCAATAATATCCAATCAGAGAATGCCTCTGCATGATATCTAACTCTAATTCTAATAACTTCCCTGGTTTGTTAAGGATCTCATCCGGTATTTCTACCTTGCCAATATCATGAAGTAAGCCCGCTTGTATGACTTCCTCTATTTCCTCTTTGGGTAGAGTAAGCCATTTGGCAATGAGCATAGAGTAAAAAGCCACATTCACACAATGAGTATAGGTATATTCATCTTTATCTCTGATATTGTTCAAATATTTAACAACATTGACGCTATCATTAACACTACCGTAGACTAGTTCGGATAATTGAGTAATCTTATGATAGTTTAATTTTCCTCCTGATGAAAGTTCTCCCAGAACCTGCTTTACAACTAGGATAGATTCCACATAACTCGCTTCAACCTGTTTGCTATTTGCGAGGGTTACTTTTGCTTCTGGTGTGTCCGAAGAATAAGTCCAAATATACAAAATTCCCATATCCACCAAGCGGTCTAAGATATATTGATTCAAAACGGAATCTTTGGCAACCAAAGTTATACCCTGATAGGATTTTACGTCCTCAGAAATAATTGTTCCGACATCGCACTGGGAAACCAGCATCCTAGTTCTTGGCATAGCATCACCGCCAGCTTTCCTTAAGATATATCTTAGGCGAACAATATATTGATTTCTATTTGTGATTCATCCTCAAACTATGAGCCCGAGTTTCTTAATGACCTCGAGCATTTTATTAGTATCAATTGGCTTGGCGGCATAGGCCTCACACCCAATTTCAAAAGCCTGATTAACATAGTCGGTTTCTGCCAAGGCGGTCGTCATAATCACCTTAACCCGTTGTTCAGATACTACCCCTTGCTTAGTCTCAAAGTCCCGAATAGCCTTTAATACTTTAACTCCATCCACTTTAGGCATCATAATATCCAAACAAATTAAGTAATACGGGGCTTTTTCCTTGATGGCCATCAAATAAGCGTCAAGCGCTTCAAGTCCATCAACCACCTGATCGACTTCACCATATTGAGCAAGAAATTTTGACAAGAACCTCCGACTGGCAAGATCATCCTCCGCGATTAAAACTTTCATTATACTTTCCTCCTTCATATCAATGTTCTAAGAGCATATAAATCCCGAATTCTTGTTTGATGCTTAGTGTGTACTTAGTCGCTTCCTCTTGGTTTTCACGTCTAGCAGCCAGTTCAATTTTAAAAGCTAACGTTTTTAGTTCATCTGCTTCAATCAGGTTACAATTATTTTTGATCTTATGAGCAATTTCTTCAATGATGTTTATATCCTCATTGGTTGAAGCAAGTCTAAGTTCTTCAATATCCTGGGAAATCTCATGGAGAATGGAGAGTTTATCGCGTACAGTCGACTCCTCAGGCATGATATTTAATACTTTCCCCGTTTCACTGATCCTGATCTCATGCTCAGACTCAGCGCTATGTTTATCTTCTGAGATACTTCGGTTCACCACCTCTTCTAAACGCTGGAATAATTCACCCATCTTGATGGGTTTTGGTATATAATCATCCAAGCCATAGGACAGGAATTTTTCCCGATCTCCAGCAAGCGCATAAGCTGTTAAGGCAATGATCGGAGTATGCCGGCTCTTACCCTCTCGCTCACGAATTTTGTCGGTTGCTTCTATCCCGTCCATGATCGGCATCTGAATATCCATAAAAATTACATCGTATTGATTTCTCGCATGGAATAACAAGGCTTCTGTCCCGTTCGAAGCCGCTTCAACGTAATGGCCTTTTTCTTTGAGCATTAAGGTCAAGACCCTTAAATTGACCTTATCATCTTCGACAATAAGAATTCTCAACGGTTTCATTGTATGGATGGGGTTGAAGGCATCTTGGGTTGGATAGCTCAATTCTCCAGATAACATGAACTTTAGACTAAAGCTAAACGTACTCCCTTTCCCCTTTTGGCTTTCCACCGTTATTGCCCCACCCATCATCTGAACCAGTTGCTTGGAAATCACCAGGCCCAAACCCGTTCCACCGTATTTTCTCGTGATAGAACCATCCACTTGACTAAAGTTTCTAAAAAGCTTAGTTTGTTCTTGCTCCGATATGCCAATACCCGAATCAGAAATCGAGAACTTCACCTCGATTGTTTCATCAGTCATGGCTATTGCGTTAGCTGAAAGAGCAACATTACCATGTTCCGTGAATTTTAAAGCGTTATTTAACAGATTGTTTAAAATCTGTTTTAACCTGTTGGGATCTCCTTGCAAGGCTTGTGGTATAGAAGAGGAACAGTCGCAACTTAATTTCAATTTCTTTTTCATAGCTAAGGGTGAGTGTGCTTTAAGGGTTGATTCCAAAAGTTCCTGAATGTTAAACCCTATCGTTTCTATTACTAATTTTCCAGCTTCTATTTTTGAAAAATCCAAAATGTCATTAATGATTTTCAATAGTGAATCCGCACAAGCTTTAGCAATCTCCAAGTTTTCTCGTTGTTCATGGCTTATATCGGTTAAAAGGGTTAAATCAATCATCCCCACCATTCCATTAATAGGGGTACGGATTTCATGACTCATATTCGCTAGAAATTCACTTTTCGCTTGGTTTGCAGCCTCAGCCTTATCTTTCGCTAGGTGGAGTTCATTTTCCACATGTTTGCGCTCAGTCATATCCGTTATAATAGAGACGAAAAAACCAAGCTCGGGACTATAGAGTTTCACAGAAAACCAGCGTTCACTCCACTCTGAGTAGTATATCGGCAAAACGATTTCAATCCCTGTTGCCGCAACTTCTCCGTATTCTTCCATTCTTTGTTTGAAGAATTCAGGATCGTCGCCAGAATAAATTTCTGAATATTTTCCCCCAATAATTTTTTCGCGCGACACATTAAATATTTCTTCATAAGCTTCATTAATTTCGAGGATTTCATAATCTACTGGCGTTCCCGCTTCATCATAGATGACTTTGTTGTAAGTAAAGCTATCCGGCATATTCATAATCAACGAACGATATCGTTCATACAAAAGTCTTTGTTGTTCTTCGCTTTTATTTAACTCTATTTCTGCTTTCTTTCGCTCGGAGATATCACGCGCAAACGATAGAATGCACTTTTTTCCATCCATCTCTAATAATTGTCTGTTGACTTCCATAGGTATTTCTCGACCATCTTTGGTAATATGTACGTTCTCAAATGTGGCCTGTCCTTTAGTTAATATTTCTTGAATCCTCTCGCTGCTAAAAACTTCTTTTTCTATACTAAAGTATGAGGGACTTAAAGCTAACAATTCCTCTTTGGTATATCCTAATCGCTGACAAGCTGCTGCGTTAGCATCAATAAATTTCGAAGTGAGTGGTTCACCTTCCTGAATCTCTTGCAAAAAAATGCCGTCTTGAGCTACCTCAAAAAGACTACGGTACCTCATTTCGCTATCTATTAACGATTTTTCCGCGTGTTTTCGCTCAGTGATATCCCGGATGATGCTTTCCGAAACTCTTTGATCCTCTATATATGTACTATAGGAACTGACCTCAACGGGAAAAGTACTGCCATCTTTGCGAATATGGCGAGTCTCATATAAAATTCCCTGTTCTCCCACCTGTTTCATTTGCTCTAAATCCAAGCCAGCCTGTTCACGGAAATCAAAGATCTTTAGGGATAGAAGTTCCTCTCTCGTATAGCCATAGGCTCGAACAGCCGCTTGATTGGCTTCTAAAATATTCCCTTCCATATCCATGAATAAAATGATATCGCGGGCTTTTTCCAAAAGAACGTGATATTTTCTTGATGATTCCTCAGCTAGTTTTCTATCCGTAATTTCATAAACTACCCCTATAAAACCAGCGAATTCACCCTGAATACCAAAATACGGTTTCCCACTAGTAATACACCACCGATACTGGCCTGCCTGTTTATATCTGCGGCGGTGCTCTATTTCAAACGATTTTCTATTGACAATAGCATCGTTAAATAGTTTAGAACACTTGTCCACATCCTCTGGGTGGAGACTATATAGCCAGCCCTGTTCTAGGGCTTGGCTTAAATCGAGTCCGGTAAATTCCAACCACGTTTTGTTAAAATAGTCATTTTTGCCTTCTCGATCAGTTTTCCATATAATAGTTGGCGTGTCATCTAATAATTTCTGATAATAGTCTCTAGACTTAATCATGGAAACTTCTTTTTCCTTAGAATCGGTAATATCGACCAATGCTATGGATACCTTGCGTTTCCCGCTGATCATGATAGGATTTACGCTTGAACTAAACCAAAGTTCCACTTCGTTCTCGTCCTTTATGAATATCTTACTAAATTCCAGATTAGTAGTCGACTTTCCAATTTTGATCGCTAGATTAGTTGCTATATTAAGCTCGCAGTTTTGACAATGTAATCCGAATCCACCCCCTCGTTCATCGTCAAAACTGCATTTACATAAAAAACTGTTACCAAAACGCTTGCCTAAAACATCAGCTCTTTTTTTTAGAAAAAGCTTCAACCCTGCTTCATTGATTTTCTCAATCAATAAATATTCATTGAGCACAATCATTCCGATTGGACTAGTATTAAATACTATTTCAAAATTATCGGTCTCATTTCCACTATTTCCTATGATCCGTCACCTACCTTTTAAAAATTAATGGGAAGTGCAGCAATCTCAATTTCCCCTGATAGTACACTCATTGTTATAGTTCTACTAATGACTCCACCAATGTGAGCATCCATAATCTTTAAGTCCATGCCTAAGAGGGTCTCTCGTGCGGCCTTAATATTCTTTGGCCCTATCTTAAAATAGTCATCCTTTCTTAACGAGACGGCTCCACCAAATAACTTGACTTGCAGATCTTTACGCTGACTTCCGTAGTCCCTGCACAGTTTATGGATCAAGAGGGGTATGCCCGAAGTAGCATAGTAACCTGGTCGGCGCTTGGCTTCTTCCTGATCCGTGGGGTTCGGTAGAGAGATATGAATCATCCCTGCCAAATAAAGGAATGGATTATAAACTGTTACGGCGACACAGGAAGCGAGTGCAAAGGTCTTAATAAAGTCTTCTGGGGCATTCGAGATGACATATTCACCAATACCAATGATTTTATCCATTTACTTTCCTTAAGAGGGTTACAAGGGCTTGAGCCATAGTTTCAAGAGGAACCTGCCGCTCTACCGCCCCTAGTTCAAAAGCAACTTTGGGCATGCCATACACTACGGACGATTTTTCATCCTGACCTAGGGTTCGGGCACCCTTTCTTCTCATGGCGAGCAGCCCTTTTGCCCCGTCATACCCCATACCTGTGAGTATGATTCCAATCGCACCCTCACCTACTTCTTTAGCCACGGACTCAAAGAGGACATCGATTGACGGGCAGTGCCCATTCACCTTCTCACCCTCGTAACATTCCACTCTGTATCGTTCCCCGACCTTCTTAAGCCTCATATGCTGTCCACCCGGGGCAATCAGTACACTTCCTTGATCCACATAGTCCCCCGTCTGAGCCTCTTTAACCCGCAACTGAGTCGATTCATTGAGTCTATCCGCAAACATCTTGGAAAAGACCGGTGGAATATGTTGGGTAACTAGAATACCTGGTATTTGAGAAGGTAACACTTTCAAGATATTGAAAACGGCCTCCGTTCCTCCTGTCGAGGCTCCAATGGCTATGAGCCTCCCTTTCACGGAAGTTCCTTCCTCAACCACTTTGGTTATGCTCTGCCCAACAAATTTTGGAATCTTGGCTTTAGCAGCTATTTTTATCTTCTGGATTAATTCATGAATAAACCCTTCAACGTCTTGAACTGATTGTACATTAGGCTTAGTCACAAAATCCACGGCCCCAGCTTTCAACGCCTCAAAGACGGCCACACTTACAGAGCTGACAACAACAACGGGTAACGGGTATTGAGGTAAAAGCCTCTTAATAAACTCAATCCCATTCATTCTTGGCATTTCAATATCACAGGTCATCACATCGGGCTCGAATTCTAAGATTTTATCCCTAGCATCAAAGGGATCAACGGCTTTGGCCACGACCTCGATGTACGGATCGGTAGAAATCCCTCGTGCTAACACTTCACGGAAAATCAGAGAATCATCGACAATCAGCACTTTGATTTTTCTCATGCTTAAAATTCCTTTCGGTAGACGGCGGGCTGGATGTATTTATACTCCGTCTCATTTCGATTCAGTGATTCTGAGTGTCCAATAAACAGATATCCCCCCGGCTCACATAAATCATAGAACTTCTTGACCAAGTCTATTTTCGTTTTGTTGTCAAAATAAATCATAACATTCCGGCAAAAAATTACATGGAATTTCTTCTTAAATGCAAACGTCTTGTCCATGAGATTAAACTTTCGATATATCACTTCATTCCTAATCTTAGGGATCAGGACCGATTGTTCCTTTTCTAATTTTTGGAAGTAATTAAGCTTCCAAAAAGCAGGTATAGTCGATATCCGATCATTGGTATAAACCCCTCCGAGGGCGATGTCTAAGACTTTGCTCGAAATATCCGTTGCCAAAATTTTAGTGTCCCACAATTTTTTATCCATACCAAAGAATTCATCGATAATCATCGCTAATGTGTAGGGCTCTTCTCCACTCGAACATCCAGCGCTCCAGATCCGCAGATCTTTATTCTTTGAGTTGCTAGCCAACTGTGGAAGAACTTTTTCCTTAAAAAAGTTAAAATGATCCACTTCGCGCATAAAGAACGTATGATTTGTGGTTATTTTATCAATCAGGGTAACGACAGCATCTCCTGTTTTATCAGCTACGATGTAGTCAAAATACTCAGCAAAACTGGCAAAGTTTTTTTGTTCTAAGACATTGCTCAGCCTGCCAGTCAGTAACGTTTGTTTCTCATCCTTGAGATAGATCCCGTAATTCGCTTTAATATAATCCGCTAGTTGCTTAAATTCCTTTTCTGATATTTTTTGCATTAGTCCACCTCCCTCTTTGATGCACTAATTAACCCTTGTTACGCCTTGAGTTCAGGAGAGCCTTGCGGCTCTCCCTATAGTATTTATCTAATATTTCCCAAACTCTCGATCACTTAAAGAGATTTTCGGCTTATTGCTTGTTGCTGCAGCCTCAGCATACCCTTGGCTCATGGAACCGCCGCTCGACTTTTTCTTTTGGACCATATCCTCTAGCATCCGTAAAACCTCAGGGTTCAGATCCTCAAACCCTTTATAAGACGACTCTGTGGTTTTCTTAAGTTTAAACCGACTAACTTGTTCTCTGAGCAGTTCTGCTTGACTCGATAATTCCTCACTTGCGGCAGCACTTTCTTCCGACGTCGCTGAATTCGTCTGGACAACATCGGATACTTGCAAAATCCCTTGATTCACTTGATTAATTCCTAAAGCTTGTTCATTAGAAGCAGTCGCAATTTCTCCGACAAGATTGGCGGTTTTGGTGACTCCTTCAACGATTTGATTGAGTGCTGCTGCCGTATCACTAGCAATTTTCGTACCGCCTTCGACCTTCTTAATTGAACCCTCAATGAGAGCAGTCGTTTCTTTAGCAGCGTTGGCACTTCTGGCCGCTAGATTACGCACTTCTTCCGCAACCACCGCAAATCCTTTGCCGTGTTGACCCGCTCGTGCAGCTTCAACCGCCGCATTTAGGGCTAAGATGTTCGTTTGGAAGGCGATTTCGTCAATGACTTTAATAATCTTGGAAATGTTTCCGGATGCTTCATTAATATCATCCATGGCCTTAAGCATGCCCTTCATTTGCTCATTCCCTTTGATAGCGCCTTCCTTGGCCGCCAGGGCCAACTCATTAGCTTGAGTCGCATTAGTAGCATTCAGTTCGGTCTGAGTCGAGATTTCCTCCATCGAGGCGGTTAACTCTTCGATAGAACTCGCTTGTTCAGTCGACCCTTGGGATAGTGCCTGGGCAGAAGCAGATACCTGTCTAGACCCGGAGGCTACTTGTTCGGATGCAGAGTTGGAGTTTGTCATCACCTCATTGAGATTATCTGCCATACGTTTAAAGGCTGAAGAAAGCGTACCGAGTTCGTCTCTTGTCTTAGCCTCAATGGCTACATCCAAGTCCCCATCGGCAATCTTCTCTGCAACGCTAACAAGCTCACGAATGGGTTTGCTGATAATTGAGCTGAGGAACACACCTAACCCTACCGCTATGAGTGCACCTGCGAGTATAACAATAATCATAATCACTGTGCTGCTGCTGGCCGTCTTGGTATTACCATCGGACTTTATCTTTGCATCATCTAATTTAACTTTGATTATATTAGCAAGTGCATCCTGTAGTTCTGTTGAAGCGATGTCAGAGGTACTGGCTTCACTCATTAGTGCTCTAGCCTCTGCCTCTTTACCTTGTTTTACCAGCTCGCTTACCTTAGCAATCTGCTGTCCATAGGCAACATTCTTCTTAACCAGGTCATCATATAATCCTCTCATACTGGCTGATAATATAGTTTTATTATAAGACTCTAAATCCTTAGCAATATCCGCTTGTCTCTGAGCTATTTTGTCTGAGTTACTTTTTACCAATAGCGGATCGTTTGTCAATAGTATGTCACGCATCATGACTCTAGTCCGTTGGAATTGTGTCGATATATCCGCTAATTCAGAGATTGGTACAGTCATGTTCCCATAAAGCTCCGTATCCGATTTTTCTATAGCTTTCATATCTAGAATGCCTATAACGCCTACAGATGCTGCTATAATAGCAACAATAACAAACCCAATTATTAACTTCACAGCAATTTTCAGATCCATAAACCATTTCATTCCTCAACACCTCCACTTATTTTCTTAAAGATCACTTATAGTTTCCAAATCCGTTTCATTAAGCAGCTTATCTGAGTCCAAAAGGAGTTTCACATCACTTCCCACTTTACCGATCCCTTTGATGTATTTATTCCCTTCTTTTGTCACGCTTGGAGGAGCTACAATTTCTTCATCAGGGATAGAGATCACTTCAGAAACACTATCTACAATGAGACCAATCGAGACCTCTCTGATCTCAATGACCACGATGCAAGTTCTATCGTCGTACTCTCTAAATGGCTTTCTAAAACGCAACCGTA
>PKWS01000262.1 GCA_003132105.1 Desulfosporosinus sp. | reverse complement strand
GGGATCTTGACAATCAGAGTGGGATCCAGGGAAAATGCCTTCAGGGTGATCAATAATCTGAAATATGCTTCCAATTTGGCAAATGTCGGAGACGTCCGAACCTTGGTTATTCACCCCGCTTCTACTATTTACGAGACGAATAGCTTTGAGGAAAGAGAAAAGATGGGTGTCTACGAGGACTTAATCAGGATAAGTGTTGGATTGGAAGATATAGAAGACATCGAAGAGGATTTCCAGCAAGCCTTAGCTAGCATTTAAATAGATCCATTTAGACCGTTTTTGCGTGAGCAATGGTAAGCATGCACTTGCTCCCCGAGGAAAAGCTATTGACAGATGACTAAAACTGAGTATGGAAGTTGAGTGAAGCTAACGATGAGCTTTAATTTAGAGTTGAAGGTATTGGAAACAGATATTCTGATTATCGGTGGAGGTACATCGGGCTGCTATGCCGCACTTACCGTTGGGGAGAATTCTTCTAATCAGGTCCTGATCGCTGAGAAAGCAAACATTAAACGGAGCGGTTGTTTAGCCGCTGGCGTCAATGCGCTAAATGCTTACATTGTCAAAGGGGAAACCCCGGAGACTTATCTGGATTATGTAAGAAATGACTCTGAAGGGGTGATCAGAGAGGATCTGGTCTACTCAATCGCCAAAAGACTGAATGAGGTAACGTCTAAAGTTGAAGCCCTGGGACTTGTTATTCAAAAAGATGAAAATGGAGATTATGTTGCTAGAGGCAAGAGAAACATAAAAATCAATGGCGAGAATATTAAACCGATCCTGGCCTCGGCAGTTGAGCAAAAGGATAACATTAAGGTGCTCAACAGGGTTAATATCATTGACTACGTGGTTAAGGATAATCGGGTGATAGGCGCTTATGGTTTTTCCCTAGATAGCAAGGTATTCTATACGATTCAGGCTAAAGCCGTACTCTGTACAACCGGTGGCGCAGCAGGGTTATATCGTCCCAATAATCCTGGTTTTTCTAGGCATAAAATGTGGTATTCTCCGTTCAATACAGGTGCGGGTTATGCCATGGGTATAAGAGCCGGAGCAGAAATGACAACCTTTGAAATGCGCTTTATTGCTTTGAGATGCAAAGATACTATCGCCCCTACCGGAACAATCGCCCAAGGGGTAAGGGCGCAGCAGATAAATGGTAGAGGGGAAGCTTACGAACGAAAGTATGGACTGCCGACAACTCCGAACCGGATGTTTTCAACGGTACAGGAAAACAAAGCAGGCAAGGGGCCTTGTTACCTGGAAACGAAGGGTATTTCCAAAGAGACAGAGGAAGATCTCTACAAAGCTTATTTAAATATGGCACCGGCTCAGGCCTTGCGATGGATCGAGAGTGGCAGGGGTCCTTCGGTGGAAAATGTGGAAATTGAAGGAACTGAGCCTTATATTGTAGGAGGGCATACAGCCAGCGGTTACTGGATAGATACGGATCGGATGACGACGTTAGAGGGGCTTTATGCAGCGGGAGATGTGGCAGGAGGCAGCCCTCAAAAGTTTGTGACGGGGTGTTTTGTCGAAGGTGAGATAGCTGCTCTCTCTGCACTGGAATATATCAAGGGGAAAGAACCAGTTGCCGTTGATCACGCTCAAATGATAGCCAAACTCGAGGAGGTACAGCAGTTTTTGAATCACGATGCTGCCGATCTATATTCTATCGAAGAAATTGAAGAAGCGATGCAGAAGGTGATGGATGTTTATGCCGGAGGAATTTCTTCAGATTATGTCGTCAATTCCTGTAAGCTAGCCATCGCTAAACGACGGATTAAGGGTCTGCTGGACATGGGTCAAGCTTTAAAAGCAAAGGATTTGCATGAGCTGAAACTTATCTATGAGGTTCTTGACCGTTTGTATGTTTGTCAGACCGTCATCGCGCATCTACAAGCCCGCAAAGAAACAAGATGGCACTGTTTCCAAGAGAATGCAGATTATCCAGAGAGAGATGATCAACACTACTTTAAGTATGTTAATTCACGCTATCGATTTGGAGATATTGAGATCATTCTTAGAGATATTGTTAAAAAGGATGAGATATATGAGCATCAAGATTAGTAGGCAAAGCTGCATTGGATGTGGCAAGTGTCTGGAGGTATGTCCCGGCGATTTGATACACAGGGATGAGGCGGGAAAATCTTATGTTAAGTATCCACAAGACTGCTGGGGGTGCACTTCCTGTCTGAAAGAATGTGCAGCTGGTGCGATTAAGTACTATCTGGGAGCTGATATTGGCGGTCTGGGCGGATATCTGGTTACCAAGAGAGAGGGCGAACGTTTGCACTGGACTATTTGTAAAGTCGATGGAGAAAAAGTCAGGGTAACTATCAATCAAAAGGAAGCAAATCAATATTAGAGTTAGAAATTTGGGGGTAATTTTATGGAACATTTAGATGGGCTTGAAGCTCAGAGTATTTATATTTTAAGGGAAGCCTACAAAAAGTTCGGCAAGCTCGGTATGCTATGGTCCATTGGTAAGGACTCAACAGTGATGCTCTGGCTGGCCAAGAAAGCGTTTTTCGGACACTGTCCTTTCCCTTTGATTCATGTGGATACGAATTATAAAATACCGGAAATGATTGCCTATAGAGACAAGCTCGCGAAGGAATATGGACTTGACCTTATTGTCCACAAAAACGTGGAAGCTCTAGAAAGTGGAATGGGCCCACAACAGGGTAGGTTGGTTTGCTGCAAGGCCTTAAAAACTGAGGGTTTGCAACAAGTGGTTACGAAGTATGAATTCGAAGGGCTTATTTTAGGAATTCGTAGAGATGAAGAGGGCTCTCGTTCCAAGGAGAGAGTTTTCAGTGAAAGGAATCGAGAGTCCGAGTGGGATTATACCAATCAAGCGCCTGAACTCTGGGATCAATTTAAAACTGATTTTCCTAAGGGCAATCACATTCGTGTTCATCCGATTCTGCACTGGAATGAAATAGATATCTGGGCCTATATTGAGCGTGAAAATATTCCTATCATCGACCTGTATTTCACCAAAGAAGGCAAGAGGTACCGGAGCCTCGGTTGTGCACCCTGTACTGGACAAATCGTTTCAAACGCTTCTACTATTAAAGAAATCATCGAAGAATTAAGCAACACTAAGGTAAGCGAACGAGCAGGGAGAGCACAAGATCAAGAAGATGCCTATGCCATGCAAAAACTACGCAAAGACGGATACATGTAAATTCGAGGCACGATGTTCGATGCACGATGCACGAATGAGGTTAAAGAGAATATTGAAAGTAGAGCGAGACATATACTCTAGGCGCGAGGCTCGATAAGAAATAAGGGACACGATGAACGATGCACGACTAGAACCTCGCGCATCGAACCTCAAACATCGAAAAAGGGGATTGCGAAATGGAAGATTCGAGAGAAAAGCTTAGAATTGTTGTCGTGGGTCATGTTGATCATGGTAAATCAACGGTTATCGGTAGGCTGCTTTATGATACTAAAGCGCTACCTGAAGGTGCGATAGATCGAGTGAAGAGGATTTCCAAAGAAAAGGGCAAACCGTTTGAGTATGCCTACTTGCTGGATGCTTTTGAAGAAGAACAGAAGCAAGGAATTACGATTGATATCACCCAATTGCAATTTCATACTGCCCAGAGAGATTATGTGATCATCGATGCTCCTGGACATAAGGAATTCCTCAAAAATATGGTTTCAGGAGCAGCCAACGCTGAAGCGGCTCTTCTTGTCATTGATGCTAATGAGGGTATTCAGGAGCAATCCAGGAGACATGGTTATATACTTTCCTTGCTGGGGATTAAAAAGATTTATGTAATTGTGAACAAAATGGATTTGATTAATTATTCCGAAGAAAAATTTGAGATTATCCGCCAAGAAATGAATGAATTTCTCGCTAATCTCAATGTTCATCCCTTAAAATATATCCCGATTTCAGCTTTCTTCGGTGAAAATATGACCTCTTCTTCCGCTAAAATGCCTTGGTACAAAGGGGAAGCCATTCTTCAGGCTCTGGATCTTTTTAAAAAGGACAAAGGGCTGGAAGATAAGCCTTTAAGGTTCCCTATCCAGGATGTATACAAGTTTGACAACCGGAGGATTATTGCAGGACGGATTGAGTCAGGAAGTTTAAAAGCTGGAGATAAACTATTAATCAATCCGGGTAATAAGACGACAAGAGTTAAATCGATTGAATACTGGCAGGAAAAGGACAAGACTGAAATAATCAGTGCTGGAATGTCAGTGGGGATAACGTTAGAAGATGAGTTTTTCAATAAAAGGGGAGAATTTATTTCTCATGTAAGCGATCCTCCAATGACAGGGAATGTTTTCAGGGCGAATCTTTTCTGGCTAGGCAAGAAGGCTATGACAACAGCTAAAAAATATAAACTTAAACTGGTTACTCAGGAAGTAGAATGCGAAATTGTAGCAATCAATAAGGTCATTGATGCGACTACTTTAGAAACCTTAGTTAAGGCCACAGAAGTAAAAATGAACGATGTAGCGGAAGTAACGCTCAGAATCAAAGAAATAATCAGCTTTGATGAATTCAAGGATAATCAGATTACAGGAAGATTTGTAATTGTCGATGACTACGACGTCACTGGCGGGGGTATTATTTCAGGCGTGGAAAAGAACACCCGATTGGTCAGCAAATTTGTGGCCGGTAATATTGAACTGGTTGCAGAATGCTTTGACGACTATTATTATATTGTGTCGGAAGGGAATATTAAGAAAACTCACGGGAAACCGCACGTTTACAATATTGAAAATCAAATACCAGTCGAGGGAGAAACCTATCAATATCCTGAGGATTTAGATATTTTAGATCTGCAAAGCAGGCAAGTTGTTAAAGTAAGAGAAACTAAAATCAAAGAGATCACGACATTTGAAGAGTGCAGTTATGAAAAGCACATGGTAATTACAACAAAAGGATTTTTAGTGAAAATAAACTCGGGACTGGATTTCGAACAATTTGTTAAGGACTTTGAGAAGCAAGGAGTGTCTGGTAAAGAGATATCAGAGGAATTTCTGAATCGGTGGCTTGATGTTATGGGTACTAAGAGTATAAAGTTTAAAGAGAGTTTAAATTCAACAGACACAGTTGAATATTACATCTAAATCTAAAAGATAAATAAATTAGTGCTAGTTGATCAGTAAACTGGAGGCTAAGGGTTATTAACAAGACCCTTAGCCTTTTCCTTCATAGTGGTTAGCGATGAACTCGTCCAGCTAAAGACAAACATCTTTACTACGGTGGGGGAGTCTACCCCGAACGTAGCAGAATAGGAACACCTACTTATAGAAGTGGGTGTCTAGAAAGTTGATAAAAAGGGGGATTTTGTTGTGGATAAACGTTTAAGTGAGAAACTTAATAATTTACGCCAGAACCTAACTAAACTGGATTCAGCTGTCATTGCCTTTTCCGGAGGGGTAGACAGTGGCTTATTGGTAAAAGTAGCTTTTGATGTTTTGGGGGATAGATGCCTGGCAGTTATTGCTACATCTGAGACTTATACTAAAGCAGAATTGGAAGAAGCTGAACAATTTGCCCAAAAAGTTGGGGTCAATTACTTAGTAATAGCCACGGAAGAATTGAAAAATGAAGAGTTTTCCAGCAATCCTGTTAAACGCTGTTATTTTTGTAAAACGGAACTGTTTAGTAAACTTAAATCTATAGCAAATGATAAAGGCTTTGCTTATCTTTTGGATGGAGCCAATTTAGATGATGTATTAGATTATCGGCCGGGAAGATTGGCAGGAAAGGAAATAGGGGTGCGCAGTCCCTTGGAAGAAGCATGTATCAACAAAAAAGAAGTTAGGCAGTTAGCAAAAGAATTGGGATTATCGAACTGGGATAAACCTTCTTTAGCCTGTTTGTCATCCCGCATTCCCTATGGGCAGAAAATTACTTTAGTAAATTTGAAACAGGTAGAGCTTGCCGAAAGCATTTTAAAACAACATAATTTCCCACAGGTTAGAGTACGTCATCATCAAAATATAGCTCGTATAGAAATACCAAAGGAAGATTTCACTAAGCTAACAGGGCCGGTCTTAGATGATATTGTAACCAAACTGAAAGAATTAGGGTTTATCTATATTACTTTGGATTTACAGGGATTGCGTAGTGGCAGTATGAATGAGGTACTAGACAATAATTAGTTGAGTTAGAATAATTACTTCTTTCCGGATTGACGATTGGCTATAATAATAAGTAAGTTAGGAGTGGTCAATATGGTAAAAGTCGCCGTAGCAAGTACGTGGTAGGAATCCTTTGAAATTGGGCTTTCTACCTCTTGACAGATGTTCCTTAACTGTTATATTATACAAATAATTAAATAAAAAGTTCTCATTAAGAGTGGTGGAGGGACTGGCCCGATGAAACCCAGCAACCGGCCTTTGAGGCAGTGGTGCTAATTCCTGCAGGATTTTCCTGAAAGATGAGTTGAGCTGAAGGCTATCTGCAAACTCTTCTTGGAAAAGAAGAGTTTTTTATTTATCCTACAGACAACCACTGAGAAAGAGAAGGGGATAGAATCTTGAGAAATGATGATGATGTACGGGTGGGGCTACTGGGGTTTGGAACAGTAGGGCAGGGTCTTGTCCAAGGGATTAATTTGCAGATCAATAATATTAGCTGTCGACTCGGCGTTTCGTTGAAAATTCAAAGGGCCTTGGTTCAAGATACTAAAAAGAAAAGAGCCGTTGGCTTACCTGAATTAACGACGGATGCCCGCGATATTTTGGAAGATCCGGAAATTGATATCGTGGTAGAAGTAATGGGAGGAGAACAACCGGCCTATGCCTATACTAAGCAAGCCTTGAGGCAAAGAAAACAGGTTGTAACCGCCAATAAGTTGTTGCTTGCTTTACACGGCCCAGAACTCAAGGAGCTTGCCCGCCGAAATGGGACTGGCCTGCTCTATGAAGGAAGTGTTTTAGGCGGGATCCCAATCTTACGCACAATTCAACGGGGCCTTTGTGGAGATCGAGTGGAAGAAGTCAAAGGGATTTTTAATAGCACAACGAACTTTATTTTGACACGGATGTATGATTTAGGCGAAGATTATTGGACGGTACTTCGGCTTGCCCAGGAAGCAGGGTATGCCGAAGCTGATCCTTCAATGGATGTTAGTGGTTTAGATGCCGCCTGTAAATTAGTAATTCTCTGTCGAGAGTGTTTTGATTTGGATATTTATCTTAAAGATGTGACGATGTCTGGAATCGAACATTTGGATAAATGGCAAATTGCTTTGGAGAAGGGACAGGGGCGCATTCCCAAATTGATAGCCTGTGCCAAACCACAAAAAACGGAAATCAGAGTTGGAGTTGAATGGTTACCTGATACCGATTTGTTAAGTCGAGTCTCTGGGGTTCAAAACGCTCTCTCTTTGCGGACACTTTTAGCTGGCGAACTTTTCTGGAGCGGCCCTGGAGCGGGGGGATTGGCCACTGGGGGGGCTGTTTTGGCCGATATTATGGAGGCGGCGGAGAGGGTTCTCATGGAGCGCGATATAGGTTTTCTACAGGCCGGGAGATAAGTTATCACACGTCTAGTCTTCGCTCTTCGACCCATGCTTGCGGCCAAAGGATATAGTGAAAGATATTTAAGTACAGCCCTATTTTAGAAACAATAGTAGTGAACGATAATTAATTCAGCGGAACCCTAATTTGCGAGATGAGGAGGTATGATTAATGAAGGTCCTAGAGGAAGGCGGGATAACGGATATGATTTATTTTGACAATGCAGCCACAACCTGGCCTAAACCTGAAGCTGTATACAAGGCGGTCGATTATTTTATGCGGGAACAAGGAGCAAATTCTGATCGCACTGGGCATCGCATGGCTCTTGCAGCCGGGCAGATTATTGCAGAAACCCGCAGTCTTGTCGCAAAATTATTTAACGTTATCGAGCCTTCCCAAGTAATTTTCACTCTCAATACGACAGAAGCTCTTAATCTGGGAATAAAAGGGCTTCTAAAACCTGGGGATCATGTGATTTCCAGTTCCTTAGAACATAATTCTGTGGTGCGCCCCCTGGAAACCTTACGGAAACTTGGAATTGAGGTTACCAAACTTCCCACATCGGCCAGTAGTGGTGTTCTTCCTATACAAGTAGAAGAAGCTATAAAAGGGAATACTAAACTTATTCATCCTTCGGAACAAACTTTAAGGGCTCGCCGTTAGAATTCGTATTGAACTGCATAACCGAACAAAAACAGGTATTCAAAGGTGCTGCACATCCTTTTTACTGGAAGCCCAAACTTCGGATACCTGATATTTATGAGAATGAGCAGAACAAACAGCTATTTGCCCAGTTCTTAGAGTCTTGTTTGTCTGCAACTAGTGTAAGTCCGGAGGAAACATGATGACCAACGGAAGTGGTCCTACCGGTTCTGGAAGTTCAATGATGAATGGGAGTGGGACAGCAAAGAAGGGAAGTAACATGATGAATTTCTAAGATCAGTCATTGCTGAATCTGCGCAGATCAGACACTGCCTAAGTTGAGACACGAGTCTTAAAATCATATCTAAGTTATAAAAAGGAGCGATGTAAAATGTTTGGCTGCTGTGGACATTCTAATAAAGGTAATTCTGGTGGAAATACTATGGATCCTCAAGATGGGATTGTCTTGAAAATCGAGGGCATGACTTGTGGGCACTGCAAGAGTTCCGTTGAAAAAGCGTTGTTAAAAGTTCCTGGTGTTACTCAAGCAGAAGTAGATTTAGCTCATAAACAGGCAGTAGTTAGGGGAACCGCTGATCGTTCGATACTGGCAAAGGCCGTCAATGAGGCTGGTTACCGGGTCATAAATAATTAGTACGTTTGTTTATTTCTTAGGAGTGCACTGCTCAACCGATAGGTCCAGGCATTGTGTGACTGGTGTTTACGGCAAATTGAATTGTAGTAGTCATTAAAGTGCTGAGTGTAATCCTCAGCACTTTTTGTGGGTAGATACTTTAGAGCATTGCCTGTCCATTTGTATATGGACTTTATAAGATAATTTACAACCTTCACAACTCCTTAGTGGAACCTTCACCCCATAGCCTAGATGCCATCCTCAAGCCGTAATATTTTCCAAAGGAAGAAGAAAAGTAACCACGCGACTAAAAACAGCTTGAACTACTTGTGCTTTTCGCTTAGAATGTTCTTAGTATCAACAATTGAATAATAGAATCGTAATAGGTGCTTGGAAACAAGTTAAAAGGGAAATCGGTATAAATCCGATACGGTCCCGCCACTGTAAACGGGGAGCTATCCTACATTATGTCACTGGCTATAAGC
>PKWS01000308.1 GCA_003132105.1 Desulfosporosinus sp. | reverse complement strand
AAACGAGCAAAACAGGTTACGATATTTTGAGCATAATGTTGATGAACTTCAAAGAAGTCACCATCGTCGACTAGAAGATTGAGGACATCCCGGACATCGTATTGTTTATTGGGTTCAATCGGCACCACGTTCAACAGGTCGTCACCTTCTGCTTCAGGTGGCAGGCCCTCAAATAAAGGAGATTCCTCGACGTTGTTTTGAGGTAAGAATGTTAATAAATGCCTGACCATTTCCAAGGTTTCTGTTTCCGAATGGCCAAGGAATTGGGCTACGCCGCTCGTATGATTATGAGCCATAGCCCCTCCTAGTTCCTCGGTAGTTACCTCCTCCCCTGTCACCGACTTAATTACTTGGGGACCGGTAATAAACATTTGGCTGGTCTTTTCCACCATAAACGTAAAATCAGTAATCGCCGGGGAATAGACAGCGCCACCGGCACAGGGCCCCAATATAACTGAGATTTGTGGGATAACCCCAGAGGCCAAGGTATTGCGATAAAAAATGTCCCCGTAAGCGGATAAGGCGCTAACACCCTCTTGGATACGTGCGCCTCCCGAGTCATTAAGCCCGATAATAGGAGCTCCGTTTTTTAAAGCGAGGTCCATGATTTTGCAAATTTTTCGTGAATGAAGTTCCCCTAATGCCCCACCGAAAACGGTAAAGTCTTGGGAAAACAGATAAACCAGGCGACCATGAATTTTGCCATAGCCCGTAACGACGCCTTCCCCTACATTGAGCACGCCAGGTTTCGTAAAATCGGTCATTTCTCCTTTGATAAAGGTATCTGTCTCAATGAAACTATCCTCGTCAAGGAGTACATCAATGCGCTCCCGCGCAGTCATTTTGCCGTTTTCGTGTTGCCTGATGATACGCTCTACGCCGCCCCCTAGTTTTGTTGCCTCATGTAGCGCTGTTAGTTCCTTAAGTTTGTCGTAGATGTCCATTGTTTCCATCTCCTTTAGCTTAGCTGAGGCGCTGAACAAGTTCTATGAGTGTATTGAAGGTACTTTGGGGATGTATAAAAGCGACATGACTTCCTCCCAAGCCAATTCTAGGGGTTTCATCAATTAAACGTAAACCCAAACTTTTTAATTCTAGTAATTTTTCCTCAATATTATCGACTTGAAGAGCTAGATGATGAATCCCTCCCCCTCGGGTTGCGAGAAATTTCCCGATGGGACTGTTGGCTTCCGTAGGCTCCAATAGTTCCAGATTGGTTTCACCTAAAGGAAAGGTAGCCGTCCTAACCTTTTGCTCAGGTACCGTTTCCACCTGGCTACAACTTAGCCCTAAAGTTTCGTATACCCTTATGGCCTCGTCCAAGTTCGCGACGGCGATCCCCAGATGATCAAGTTTTAATTGAATGTGCATATTACTTTAATCCTCCTCTCTAAAACCTCATTAGCAAAACGTATACCCATAGAAATTAAATTTGTTGATATAGAAAACTTACTTCAGGTGGAGTTAAAACTCCATCTGAAGTTTAGTTGAACTTATCCAGGGGCTTAGCGCCACTTATCTCACACTTAAGAAGTGGAAGTCTTAGTGGCGTTTAGCCATCGGATAAAATTCACAATATCCCTCGTGGAGGTTCCCGTTCCGAATATTTCTGATACTCCCGCTTCTTTTAAAAAAGTTTGGTCATCTTCAGGAATAACCCCTCCTGCGATCACCTGGATATCTTGCGCTCCCTCCCGGGCTAGAAGCTCGATGATTTTCGGTAGCAGATAATTGTGGGCACCGGATAAGATGCTAATGCCAATGATTTGAACATCCTCTTGAATCGCTGCCTCGACAATTTGATCTGGGGTTTGTCGTAAACCTGTATAAATAACTTCCATACCGGCATCCCGCAGAGCCTGAGCAATAACTTTAGCCCCGCGATCGTGGCCATCCAAACCGACCTTGCCGATTAAAACCCGAATACGTTGTCCTTTTTCCATAACGACTCCTCCTGATTAAAAGGTATTCTCTTGCTTGTATTCTCCAAATACTTTTCTTAATACGTCGCACATTTCACCCAACGTTGTGTAATTCCGGACACAATCCAGAAGATATGGCATCAAGTTTTCAGTGCTTTCCGCGGCCTTTTCCAACCTAATTAGACCGTTCTCCACCTTTTCTTGATTTCTTTTCCGGTAGACTGCGGCTAATCTTTGCTTTTGTTCTTGCTCAACTTTCGGATTTACCCTGAGTAATCCTTGCGGGGTATCTTGCTTCATCTGAAATTTGTTAATTCCTACAATAGTTCTTTTTTGATTCTCAATCTCCATTTGATAACGATAGGCACTACTCTGGATTTCCTTTTGTTGGAAACCAAGTTCGATGGCCCGTACGGCGCCTCCTAATTCGTCAATCTTATCAAGGTAGGCCCAGACGGCCTGTTCTAAGTCCTCTGTTAATTTTTCCACGCAATAAGAACCGCCAAAGGGATCAACCGTATCCGTAACTCCAGTTTCGTAGGCAATGGTCTGTTGGGTCCGTAGAGCGAGAAGTGCCGATTCCTGGCTTGGTAGAGCTAAGGCCTCATCCCAGGCGTTTGTATGCAAGGATTGGGTACCACCGAGCACAGCACTCAGGGCCTGAAAGGCCACCCGCATAATATTCACCTCGGGTTGTTGGGCCGTCAAAGTGCAACCGGCTGTCTGGGTATGAAAACGCAACATCAGTGATTTAGGATTCTCAGCCTTAAACCTATTTTTCATAATCTTTGCCCACACTCTGCGGGCAGCTCTAAACTTGGCGATTTCCTCCAGAAAATTGGAGTGGGCATTGAAGAAAAAGGAGAGACGGGGAGCAAAATGATCAATTTCTAACCCGACATCTAGGGCAGCCTGAACATAGGCAATTCCATCCGCCAGAGTAAAAGCAACCTCTTGAACCGCATTGGAACCGGCTTCGCGAATATGATATCCACTGATACTAATAGTGTTCCAGTTAGAAAGATGCTCGGCACAATACTTAAACGTATCTGTAATTAGACGCATTGAGGGTACGGGCGGAAAAATATAGGTTCCCCTGGCCATATATTCCTTTAAAATATCATTTTGAATGGTTCCTGATAACTTGGAAGGAGCTACTCCCTGCTTTTCGGCAACCACAATATACATAGCCAGCAGTACGGCAGCGGGGGCATTGATCGTCATTGATGTGCTTACTTGATCTAACGGTATATCCTTGAATAGTGCTTCCATGTCAGCCAAGGAATCAATTGCGACACCGACCTTACCCACTTCTCCTTGGGCAAGAGGGTCGTCGGAGTTATAACCAATTTGGGTCACCAAATCGAAGGCAACACTGAGGCCTGTTTGTCCTTGACTAAGCAGATAAATAAATCTGGTGTTCGTTTCTTGCGCAGTTCCAAAGCCGGCATATTGACGCATAGTCCAGAGCCTGCCCCGGTACATATCCGGTTGAACACCACGAGTATACGGAAATTCCCCCGGAAAGCTCAAATCTGTTAAATAGTCGAGATTAAGGTTATCAGGCGAATAAAGCCGCTGAAACTCAACCTCGGAATCTAAGCTTCTTCCCAATTTTTCTGGTGATTCAGAGGAATTTCCACTGAAATACTTGTTCTCCCAAAGAGCCTTTTCTTGGGTAATTTTCTCTAACTCCTTTTCTTTATCCATAACCTTATCCATGTATTTGTTCACTTCCCTTTGCTAACACTTGCTTGACAAGGGGGCCAACCTCCCATGGCAAGTTCGCCACACTGACACCAGCAGCAGTTAGCGCTTCAACTTTGCTCTCAAAGGTTCCCTTACCCCGCTCAATAATTGCTCCGGCATGTCCCATTCTTTTGCCAGGGGGCGCGCTTTTGCCAGCTAAAAAGGCGACTACGGGTTTTCTCATGCCCTTAATGTAATGGGCCGCTTCTTCCTCAGCATTTCCTCCGATTTCACCGACTAGAACTATGGCTCGAGTTTTAGGATCTGCCTCGAACTTTTCTAAGACTTGAATGAAGGACAGGCCTACTATTCGATCCCCGCCAAGGCCTACCACTGTAGATTGGCCGATTCCTGCGCCAGTCAATTGGTAGACAATTTCGTAACTTAGAGTCCCGCTGCGGGCTACAACACCAACCTCACCGGGAGTAAAAATGTTATTAGGCATAATTCCAATCTTGGATTGACCCGGTGAAATCAGCCCATATGTGTTTGGACCTATAATTTCTGCCTGTTTCTTTTCTGCGAACGCCATAATTTCTAGGGTGTCATGTAAGGGTACGTGTTCGGTAATAATAACTAATGTTTTAATCCCAGCATCTAAGGCTTCTAGGGCAACATCTTTGACAAGCTTGGCCGGAACAAAAATAACTGACACATCCGCTTGTTGTACAAGCAGCGCTTCTTCAACTGTATCAAATACCGGGACTCCGTGAACCTCCTGCCCACCTTTGCCGGGGGATACCCCTCCGACTATCTTGCTTCCATAGGCTAACATCTGCTCGGTATGAAATCTGCCCTGGGTTCCGGTAATCCCTTGAACAATTATTCTGGTCGATTCATTGATAATTATAGACATTAGCCCCTCCTCCATTCTGTAAAGAGATTACCTTTTTTACTGCTTCTTCTATATTCTTGAATGATTCGATGCCTTGTTCCTGTAAAATTGCAGTGCCTAAATCTTCGTTAGTGCCTACTAAACGTATAACCACCGGTATTTTAAGATCAAGGGTATTCTTCACTTGAACAAAAGCGCGTGCTACATCATCACAACGAGTTATTCCCCCGAAAATATTAATCAAGAGAGCTTTAGGTTTCGTGGAAAGCAAGATTTCCAAGGCAGCTGCCGTTGCTTGCATACTAGACCCGCCTCCGGCATCCATAAAATTACGTGCACTCGCCCCAAAATACTTGAGCAAGTCGAGCGTGGTCATCGTTATACCCGCACCGTTTGCCATAACTCCAATATCTCCATCAAGTTCAACATAAGATATCCCTAAATCTCCGGCTTTCTTTTCCACTGCTGTCCTTTCTTCGACCCAGGGAACATCCGGAAGGTAACGATAGACAGCCTCATCGTCTATAGTCATTTTGGCATCGGCTGCAAGGACTTGCGTTGCGGTAACGACTAAGGGATTAATTTCTACTAATTCGGCATCGTACTTGCGAAAAACCTGGTACAGTTTAAGCATAATATCTGCGGTCTGTTGAGCTTCCCGGCCTTTCAAGCCCAGTTGACGCGTAATTTCGCGGGCAGCATAAGGCTGGATACCAATCGTGATATCTATAAAACGCTTAATAACCTGTTCCTCCGGCACTTGCTCAATATCTACCCCCCCAGCGATTGATGCCAGAAGAACAGGTTGTCTTTTTGCCCCATCAATAGTTATAGCGAGGTAAATTTCTCGTTCTATACTCAACTTTTCTTCAATTAAGACCCTATCGACTTTGCATCCTTTAATCTCCGTTGCCAGCAAATCCCGTACTTTAGATAGGGTGTCTTCAGTTTCTGTGGCAAACTTTATGCCTCCTGCCTTACCGCGCCCTCCGGAGAGGACTTGAGATTTAATCGCCACCGGGCCCAATTTTTCTATAAAAGCAGCCACGCCTTCAACCCCTGTAAAAACGGCTCCCACTGGGACAGGAATTCCATTACTTTGAAGAATTTCTTTGGCCATATACTCGTAAAGTTTCACTTAACAAACTCCTTTCCCTAACTATTCAGAATCATCCGCATATATCTTTACATGCAAGATTGATGCCAATTTTTAGGCCGACAAAAAAAGAGGCGGAATGGCTACATTCCGCCTCTTTTAGCGTAGATCTCTTTTCCCCTTAATGAAACGTAATGTTTCATCGACGTTTCAAAGCGTTTCAAGTGTTTCTTTTCAATTTTCTCCAAAGTGTCGTTCGACTAATTCCTAGTTTTATTGCGGCCTCGGTTTTATTTCCTTGCACGCTATTTAAAACACGGTTAAGTTCTTCTTGTTCACTAGAACAAAGTTCAGAAGGAGTAAGCCTTTCGAATAAAGATACAAGTAAATCCTCATACTCTTCTTCTTTATAGAGCGCCGCGAATCTTTCTATTATATTTCTTAGCTCTCGAATATTACCAGGCCAATTATAATCTCTAAATACAGTGTGTTGGGAAATCCCTTCGATTTCTTCTGCTTCAAGATCATGACACATTTCAAGGAGAAACTTTTTAACGAGTAAGGGAATATCTGTTTTGCGAACTCGAAGCGGTGGAAGTCGAAGTTCTAAGACGTTCAGCCTATAATACAAATCCTTTCGGAAGTAACCTTTTTCGGTCATTTCCCACAGATCTTTGTTGGTGGCGGATATAACCTGGATGTTTACTGAACGAATATGGTCCCCTCCAATCCGCAGAACCTCATGTTCTTCTAAGACCCGTAACAGACGAGATTGAAGAGACATGGACAGTTCACCAATTTCGTCTAAAAATACTGTTCCCTCATGGGCCAGCTCAAACAATCCCGGTTTCCCGCCCTTTTTAGCTCCGGTGAAAGCACCTTCTTCGTACCCAAAAAGCTCGCTCTCCAACAAGTTGTCGGGAATAGCTGCGCAGTTTATGGTGACAAAAGGATGGTGAAAGCGGATACTGGCATTATGAATACCTTGGGCAAAAAGTTCTTTCCCAGTTCCAGACTCACCAGTGATGAGAACCGAAGAAGCATTTTTTGCATAGAGAAAGGCCTCACGTTTCGCCTTTTGAATCAGGTCACTGGTCCCTATAATATCTTTTATAAATGTTTTGGCCACAAAACCTTTTTGATATAGACTTTTGCGAATCTTCGCCTCTGCTTCTTGTATGATCCCAATATTTTGGAAAGTTGCCACGGCTCCCATTA
>PKWS01000324.1:6959-7135 GCA_003132105.1 Desulfosporosinus sp. | reverse complement strand
CAGCCACAAGGGTAATATTCACCCCTTGTTCATCGTATTTAGCGATTGTTCCACCCAAGGCAAAGGATTCATCGTCAGGATGGGCAAAGATGAGTAGCATCTGTTTGTCCATACTTTTACTCCACCCTTTCATTTTTGCTAGTCAGAAAGTATAACTGTCAGTTATATACTTTCCT
>PKWS01000324.1:0-6880 GCA_003132105.1 Desulfosporosinus sp. | reverse complement strand
CCAGCCAAGTTTTCTTTATACATATCCAAAGTTAAATAATGATTCCTAATAATCCAACACAATATCCAGTTAATTAAATTTGATTTACTAATTAACAGATCAGACTTTATTATACCTCTTTTTATTCATGGAAGGAAATTTCTTGATTTTAAAAAAATGTCATTTCTTGAAAAAAGAAGACATTTAAACTTACAATTTGGCTACACTTTGAGATTCCTTTTTCCCAACTGTTAAAATGTACCGATATTAAGAGGCAACTTGTTATGTTATACTGCAGTTGTCATCGACAAGTACAAGTCTTCAAATATTAAAGGAGGATTCGTTCATGAAAAAGACATCCAAACTATTAAGTGGTCTCCAAATTGCTCTCCTAATGACTGCAGTTGCCTTACCGGTACAAGCCGCCATTAATATAGGCGCACCTCAAACCTTATCAGGGTCTGTTGTTAGCCTTCGTTCTTATGTTCCTGTGACAACGCAGTTAACACGAATTCCCACTCAGACAACCCAAACCGCCGTTGCAACGCCAACTACCACGAATGTTCAAATTTCAACACCCTCTCAAACAATTAAAATTAGCCAGCCTAGCCTCAGTGGAAATGTTGTTTCCTTGAAAAACATTAGTAGTCAACCCAGTGTCATTCCTGTAACAACAACACCTGCTCCTGTTTCTACGCCTACCACTGCTCTAACGGCTCCAACAGCCGCAGGCATTCCGTCTGTGACAGTCTTAACGTTCGATGAACAGCTCATGGTGGACATGATTAATCAGGAGCGTATCGCTGCAGGTGTAAACCCGGTTCAAGTAGACCTCCGTCTAGCCTCAGTGGGACGCGCTAAAGCCAACGACATGAAAGTAAACAATTACTTTAGCCATACCTCTCCGACCTACGGTAGCCCATGGGCCATGATGCAACAAGTAGGACTCACCGTGAAATGGGCTGGAGAAAATATTTCTGGCAATAAATCAGTTTCTGGTTCCATGGCAGCGCTTATGCTAAGTCCTGGTCACAAAGCCAATATTCTAGATCCTCGTTTCACGCATGTCGGTGTAGGAATTGCTTATGGAAGCGCCTACGGCAACCTCTACGTTCAAGAATTCATGCAAGAATAGTTTCTAATGGGCCTCCTCGGGAGGGCTTTTTTTTTGCCAACGCCTACTTGACACAAAACCACATACTTATCTAAATGGAAGACAGCTTATTTTTATGCTATAATTAAATAGATAATATTGGAATATAATGAATTGGAATCCCAGCGTAAAATGCAGGGAGGGGAATAAGTTGAATATTACTGATAACACNNGATATTGATGTTGCTTTTATTAGTGCCAATGAAGTTACGTCCTATGATATCTATTTCTTTGCTCAGGCACTCGCTTTAGCGGTAGATCGTGAAGTAGATTTAGTTGATTTCATGCAAGCATCCACTGTCTTCAAAGCACAGATTCTTGGCTTAGGTCAAGTTATTTATTCCAACGACCCAAAGAAACTGGCGGAATTTCAAATACGAACTCTCAAAGACTACGCCTTACTTAATGAAGAAAGAGCAGAAATCCTCAAGAATATTTCTGCCAGGGGGAGTGTATATGGTGGATGATGTTGTCTTCAATAAAGTAGCGATTATTGAACGTTGTATTCGTCGTATTCAGGAAGAGTACCAAGGGAATTCATTAAATCTGGAGAATTATACGAAACAAGATTCAATCATACTCAATATTCAACGATCGTGTGAAGCATGTATTGATCTTGCGATGCATCTGGTGGCTTCGAAGGGTCTAGGTATTCCCCAGTCAAGTCGGGAGGCCTTTGACTTATTACAGCAAGCTGGAATTATTAACGAACATCTTGCGCAGAAACTCAAAGCAATGGTTGGATTCCGCAATATCGCTGTCCACAATTATCAGACAGTTGACTTAGGAATTGTACAGGGCATTATCGATAAGAACCTAGCGGATCTCCTGAAATTTGGGCATTTGATTCTCTCAATTAAATAAAAGACACAGCAAAAAACAGGATCGAGTTAAGTGCCTGTAGTTCCCGTTGCTCCTGTTGCTCCCGTCGCACCTGTGGTTCCCGTAGCTCCCGTTGTCCCTGTAGCCCCAGTGGATCCTGCAGGCTCTTAGTTTAGCTCCCTACATCTACAGTAGCTATGACCGTATTGGAGCTTCCGTTGATGACTGAGACATTGTTACTGCCATGATTTGTAATATAAATTCGGTTTGTTGTAGGATTTACACCCACGTCTACCGGGTTTGTACCCACAATAATGGTGGTAATGACCGTATTGGAGTTCCCGTCAATGACTGAAACAGTGTTGCTGCCAAAGTTTGCTACGTAAATTCGGTTCGTTGTTGGATTTACACCTACACCGAAGGGCCCCGGACCAACTATAATGTTTCCTTGAAGAGTATTGGTCTTTCCGTCAATAACCAAAACATTGTTGCTGTTAGAGTTTGGAACGTAAATTCGATTAAGGCCGGAAACTCCGGTCGTTCCTGCTATTCCTTCCGAACCCATCGTAAAAAGCTCTGCTGGCTGCACACTATGAACTACGGTCAAATCTCCGCCGGCATTTCCCCCCCAAGCTAAGATTTCTACAGCATCAGAGCTGGTGACAAACCGAAACTCGAAAGCGTCAAACTGTGCGTAATAGTTACTATATCCTACCTCCCCAGGTGCCAAGGTTACTAAATCACAAACGTACTCTGTCTTAGTAATTCCATTCAGATAAAACCCATTTATTCGAATTCTAGCACTTACTGGGTCAGCATTAGTAAATTTTACCGAGAGCGTTGAACTTGGTCTTACACCCGAGACTTCAGTATTCTGGATTAATCCGGTTGTCAATAAGGCCATTTCTTCTCCTCCTTGCCTTAATTTGGTGATTACAGTTAAATTAGGTCTATCTCTTGAACCATAACCCGATGAGTTGAAGTATGGTTCCAATTGCATCTTTTTCTCAAGCAGAGACTTCTATACGTTAGAAGTCTCTACCTTTGAGGAGGGGCTTGAAGGCCAAATCGTTTTAATTTAACCACTCTGGAAATAATCGTTTTGC
This sequence comes from Desulfosporosinus sp., assembly GCA_003132105.1. Lineage (GTDB taxonomy): Bacteria > Bacillota > Desulfitobacteriia > Desulfitobacteriales > Desulfitobacteriaceae > Desulfosporosinus. Next base: position 3,820 of record PKWS01000324.1, on the reverse strand, counting down.
TCTCTCTTGTACAATCAGAGAACACTCTTCGATTGGATTTTTACTCATGTTTTCACCGTGCCAACGATAAGCTAACAGAGGTTCCTCCAAAAATCCGCAAGAGTAATGACGAAGAAAGCGAAACCACAAGTCATAATCATGGGCTTGGGGCAAACTTTCGTCGAAATTACCTATTTCCTCTAAGGCAGAACGTCTCATCATCACAGACGACCCGTTAATAAAGCAGCCCTCCATGAGCTTCGTCACCATTTCCTGCTTGTGGGTAAAATACGCAGAATTCACATCATATTGTTTTGTGCCAGAGGCGTCAATCACCACAAAGCTCGTGTAGCTAAAACCCAAACTTGGATCACTTTCCATCAGGCTTACCTGTTTAGACACTTTCTCACCTATTAGTGCGTCATCGGCACTTAACCAGCACACGTACTTACCCGTTGCAAGAGATAACCCAAGGTTTAAAGCACTGGGTGTTCCCCCATTTTCTTTATAAATATAGTTAATTTTCGAACCATAAGGCTTCACTAGTTCGGCTGTTCCGTCGTTAGAACCATCATCAATCACCAACACTTCCAGGTTTGGATAACCCTGATTGATGACACTATCAAGCGCATAAGGAAGATACCGGGCGTGGTTGTAGGTGGGGATGACAACGCTTACTTTAGGCGTTAGCATTAGCGGGCTCCATAAATCGTCTTCATCCACTCTACGGTAATGGGTAATCCTTCTTCTAACAATACCTTCGGGTTATGACCAAAGTCAGCAATCGCTTTGCTAATATCTGGTCGCTTGCTAACCGTATTGTGTTTGTCTTCTGGAAGATACTTTACTAATTTAGGATCACCGTCCGTATAGTTCAGCACTAATTCGCTTAAATCTTTGACACTGCGATATTCGGTTCCCCCGACGTTATACACCTCGCCTGACTTGAAGTTATTCGCCACGTTGGCTATGGTCGAAATTAAATCATCGACATACATAAAGACACGGTAGTAGCCCTCATAAACCTCATAAGGAATTCCCTTTAACGCTCGATAGATAAACAGGCAAACAACACTACGGTAGGAATGATAGTACTCACCAGGACCGTAGGCATTAAATAAGCGCAGTCTAACAATCGGAGATTCATATTTCTTTTCAAAGTTGATTATTTGAACTTCATTAGCCCACTTAGTTAAAGCATAGTCATTATGCTGGATAATCGTCTTTTTCAACGGTAAATCTTCTGTTAGCAGCGGTTCAGGTGCTTCCCCATAGATTTCAGAGGAGCTTGTAAAGATCAGTTTAAAACCCTTTTTCAATTGCCATTCCAAAATGTTGCGTGTCCCAATGACGTTTGTCTTCCAAAGCGTGTCATAATAATGCTCTCCATTGATACGACCAAATTCAGCCGCTAAATGAAAGACATAATCATAATCTTGCTCAAAAACCCGTTCTAACTGTCGATATTCAGAGATATCTGCCCTAATATATTTCTCTCCAAGATGATGTTGCAAATCGACTTCCCAAACATCATGTCCTCGATATTGAAGTACTTCTACTAATCGGGAACCTAAGGTTCCCTTACTACCCGTTACTAAAATTTTAGCCATTGCATTTGCTCCTTTATCCACTAATTATTTGAGTTATAACAAATTGACCAAATTTACTGGCTGTTTCTCAATATGACCTATGGGTTCTTATTTTAGGTTTAAGACATTTTGCCGTTCCAACACTACCCTATCCATTGTCATATCCAGTTTTTCATTCTCGGGATCACTCTCATCATAGGCCTTAAAGCCGGCACCTCTAAGTTCATCCGACGTAAATAAGGGATCTTGCACCCAAACGATGTTTCCAGCCGCCTCTAAAGCTCTAGCCAACTCAACCCCTCTGCTATGCTTTAGATCCTTTACTCCTGTCTTGTAACTCAAACCTTTGACTAAGACCTCTTTACCACTACCCACCTGTTGAACAATTCTATCTCGGTAATCCCGGTCCGCCTGTTCCGCCCCTTCTAACAAAGTGGAATGACAAACCGTTCGTAAGAAACTCATGTCCTTTGGCAAGCACTCCCCACCAATACCCCAGTCGGTTCCGAGAAGTTCGACGTTATTCTTACTATTGACAGCCAGTCTTAGATCGTCAAAATCCATTCCTTGGTCAACACAATAGCCGTATATTTCCTGTGCAAAGGCTACATCAACATAGCGCTTTACATTCTCAACCACCTTACACAACTCCGCCACTCGGACATCGGAAACTTCAACTAAAAGGGGAACCAACGGAGTATAAAACTGACGTCCCTTTTCTAGACAGGCACTTGTAAAGGCTCCCATCACCCGCGGAGTATCACAAACGGTTTTATCAACCCCAAACATTACCCTATGGGGTACATGGATCAAGAAAATATCCGTTCCTAATTTGAACCCTTTTTTCTCCAAAAATTCACGCACTCGCCCTATGGTTCCCGGAGGCAACGTCGATTCAATGGAAATCAAAGAGCCCGGACAGATTATCATTTCTTCTAAAGCTGCAAATAAGTTTTGTCCCTGATTACCTGTGGAAGGAGCCATTAACCAAACATCTATCCCTGTTAAACCCCGATAATCAGAGGTCACCCTATAACCTTGACGCCGCAATTCATCGACCCTACTCTCATTCACATCCACCCCGATAACCTCTCCTGAGAATCTCTGGCCCAGGTAAGTGAACAGATTAAAGCCGATATTACCTAAACCAACCACACAAATTTTCATTATTGGATCCATCCTCCCCCAATCTCTTCACTATATGGTATGGCAGTCCACCTAATATTGACACAACAGCGATATTAAAGGACTGCCAAATAAACGTGATCTAGGGACACGGTGATTACGCTTTTATGATATTGGCGGTTTTTTTCCTGTGATAAATAAAAAGGTCATATCAATAAAGATATCTTTTTCAGTTTCCACTAAGTTATAGGCTTCTTTAAACCGTTTTGAAGACTGCGAATGCAGTCTGTAAATTTCTTTTTGCGTAAGTTCTGGTAGTCCACTATGCTCCAACCAATTACCTACACTAACTTGAGGAACAACGAACTTTTTCTCTTTAATTTCTACAAAGCCTGCTTGCGTTAATAATTCACGTAAATCCTCAGCCAAAAAACAATGCCTTATTTCTTTTAAAGAAAAAATTGCTTGATAATCTGGCAATAGCTCTGGCGAAGGGGGTATCCCTTCACAAATTACTACTTCACCACCTAGCCTTAGCACCCGAAATATCTCAGCCATGGCCTTTGGCAAATCGCCTATTATATGGTGCAAGACCATCCTTGCAATGACTTTATGGTATACTCCCTCCGGATAAGGCAAAGCCCGTATATCCGCTTGAGCTAAATTTAAGTCTGGATGCAGTTTCCTAGCCTTTTCTATCATAGCCATAGAAGAATCAATACCGTTCACTTTGACTAACCTTTCTTGAAGTGCAGCAGCAACTAACCCTGTGCCCGTCCCCACATCTAGTACTTCATCTTCTAGTCTCAAATTTGCAAAAGACAGAAAACTTTTCAACAGCCCCTGGTCATTTGCCCATTGGAGTTTGGTATACCCATCCGCTCGTTTCTGACTAAAACATTCGAAAATATCAGGTAGAGTTGTTTCAACGTGAGAAGGGGTAATTAACCCAAGCGCGCGTAAAATGGCCGGGTAGACCTGAAGATAATTAATATCTTGATAAAAATTACTTTTTAGTTGTGGCCCGCGAAAAGCGTAAAACCCGACGTCCGAATGGACACCCGTAGCTAGGCTTTGATTTGTCCAAGGCGTCACGTAGGTACCGTCAGGCAAAATACGTTCAAAAC
>PKWS01000087.1 GCA_003132105.1 Desulfosporosinus sp. | reverse complement strand
AGAAAAATTATTCAACCCTTATGCAAAAGGGAATTTTAAAGATCGTCCAAGTTCAAATAATTTAAATTCTCTAGATCCATATGTTTCCTATCTTGCTAGAAAATTTATTGAATTAAGCAAAATAAATAATTTCGATATAATAATTAATGTAGCGTTTAGAAGTTGGGACGATCAAGATAAGTTATATGCTTCAGGTAGGACTAAGCCAGGAGAAAAAGTTACAAATGCCAGAGGAGGAGACTCTTATCACAATTGGGGATTAGCATTTGATGCAACACCTATTGAAAATGGCAGGATATCAAATGATATAATAAAGTTCAAGAAGATGGGCAAACTGGCTGAACAAGTTGGGCTGGAGTGGGGCGGTAGATTTAAGAGTATAGTTGATTTTCCACATTTTCAATATACTTTTAATTTAAGTACTGAGGACCTTCTAAATGGCAAAAGACCTCCGAAATAGTTAATACTTCGTTTACTGCCTCTCTTACCTTTTTCTACCACATTGACGCACGAGCACATTTCTATTTAACAAACGAAGTAAAGCCACCGCACTAACGGTGGCTTTACTTCGTTTTTAATTACGGAGCTCCCGAAGCAGATCAAATAAAGGATCAACGGAAGGTTTAGAAAGAACCCTACTTTATAATTGGCATCGAAAAGACAAGATGAATCCCTTACCTTAATGTCCTGCTAAAACAAAAGCAATAACAATCACGCCAATAACAAAACGGTATCCTACAAAAAGACCAAAGTTGCTTGTTTTTAAATACCTTAGTAAAAACGAAATACTTAAAATACCAACGACAAAGGATGAAATAACGCCGACTGAAAAGGGTAAATTTATGGAAGCCATCGTCAAATGCCGAAGTTTTAGAACTCCTGCGCCCAAAATGATTGGCGTTGACATAAGGAAAGAAAATCGAGCAGCATCTTCCCTAGTCAGAGTCAAAAAGCGAGCAGTCGTCATTGTACTTCCTGAACGAGATACTCCAGGAATAATTGCTAAGGCTTGTGAAAGACCGATCCAAATCGCTTCTTTCAATGTCATCGTATTCGTTGTGCGAATTTCAGGTTTTTTGTCGGCTAAATACAGTATGGTCCCCATAACAATCATCATAATTCCGATGAGCAAAGGGGAACGAAAAACGGTCTCTGCCTTCTTCTCCAGCGCAAGACCAAACAATCCCCCGGGAATGGTCGCCACAACTAAGTACCAGAAGATACGCTTATCGTCCGATGCACCTCGCTTTAGAGCCGCTTTGAATAATTTGACCCAATCTTTCCAAAAATAGAGGACCACAGCCAAAAGAGTACCCATGTGAAGCGCAACGTCAAATGTTAAACCTGGATCTTCCCATCCGAAAAGCCATGGGACTAGTACAAGGTGCGCTGAACTGGAAATGGGCAGAAATTCCCCCAATCCTTGGACAATACCTAAGATCAATGCGTGTATAACTGTCACTTTTCACCCTCCATTATAAATAATAGCCTCTCGACATTCGCCGAGGCAGTTGGGACAAGGGGTTCCTTGAACCAACCTTAGTGCATTCCTCCTACTTTTAGTGGGAGGATATTTGTTTTTTATCAAGCTAAACTGGAAATTCTCGAATGATAAAGTTTCAAAAATCAGGCTGAAACACTTGACTTTCCCAAAACGTCCCCATAATTGAGCGACAAGGGATACATTTCCTTTGATTACAAAATTTGGGGTGACACGTTTGAAACCTTTACTAACTTTACATGAAACGTACCAAAATTCTGTTCTAGAGCGTCTCCAACAGCATTATTCTGGCGGGATCTTCGTCATCGTCAACAAGGACTGGATTCTGGTCGATAAATTCTGGAGAACCGATTTGTCTTACATCACCACGCTTCTTCAGGATGAGTATGCCGCCAAAGGTCCTGAACCTCGCGATCCGGCTTCCATGTTACGTTCGTATCTTCTTTTTCTCATGACCAAACCGGAAATCGGCATTACCGAATGGGTTAATGAAATGAAGCGTATTCCCTACTACGCCATCCTCAGTGGTTTNNATGAGGCGTAAGCGGAAACCCAAGAAGGGCAAGAAGGGTGAAAAAGCTCCAACGACCACGCCAGGAAAGGTCAAACGTCTGGTCGAGTGGATGATTCGTCACGCCGACAAAAAATCCGATTTGCCAAGCGTTCGGTTGTTCCACTTTTTTCAGACTCAAATCCTTGCCGTTTCAGCGAATCTTGGTCTACTTGGAAACATGAACGCGCTTACTGCAGCCGGGGATGGAACACCCATCGTCACTTCTGCTCTTCCCCGCAGTAAATCGACTTGTCAATGTCNNTGCCCAAGGCCTTGCTGATTGCAACCATCCTCGTATCTACTCCCAACCTGACTGCAATGCGGGCTGGGACAGCTCCAGAGAGAAGCACTTTAACGGCTACCATCTCTACATGATTTCTGCTGCGAATAGTAACTACGACTTGCCACTATATCCAAGACTGCATCCCGCTTCCAGGCATGATGCTGTTAGTCTCGTCGTCAGTTCAGTTGAATTCAAGCAACGTTTTACCTTGGGCACGGTGGATAAAATGCTGTTGGATGCCGCGCATGATGCTGAAGCCATTTATCTCCTACTGGATCATCAAAACATTGAGCCGTTTATTGATTTGAACAAACGCAGTAAAAACAATACGAAGACCGGTGGGGATATCCGGATCTCGTCGGAAGGTATTCCCATTTGCTCAGCTAATTTAGAGATGAAATCGAATGGCCACGACAACCTACAAAATCGTCATAAATGGAAATGTGCACTGGCTTACGGTACAAAGAATTTCTGTTCCACCCCTTGCTCCAAAGCAAAATACGGACGTACCTACCACACTCACTCAAAGGACAACTTACGGTTGTTTCCCAAAACTCCTCGCAACTCGGATAAATGGACGATGATCTATATCCGTCGCTCATCCATTGAACGTTCCAATAAACGAGAGAAGATTGACTACAAGCTGGAATCCGGACGACATCGCTCCACCAAAATGTGGTACGTTCGCGTTTATGGCATTATGATCTGTCAGCACATGGATGCTTGGTTTTCTCATCGCAAGGAGAGCTTAGCTAATCTTAAATCCTTGATTTTCCCCCAATCGGCTTAACAATAATTTGGTTTTTAAAAGGGCGACTGTGACGCTTGTTTGCTGTACTCATTTTTAAAGAATGACCTCATGTTGTTCATTTTCTATTGGGTCTCGATAATTCCCAGTTAATTTTTGGATATTTTCCCATTTCCATTATCGAAATTCCGAGAGGCTATTATAATATCTATCCCCAGAATATCCAATTCGAATTTAACCCAAGACTATTGAAGAGATTGACGATAAACTTTTCATAGAGAAGTTTATTCAGATCATCAAGCCTGGTATATCCTTTAACTTCTTTAAAATTAATGCCGCGGGTCAATGACACTGTGTCAAGGACAATTCATTAATGACGTGAATAAGAGATGTGAACCTTTCGTTTAAGTTCTCTTTGGCTACTTGTGCTATCTTTGCTAATTGCGTTTCCATTTGTTCCCTACCT
>PKWS01000305.1 GCA_003132105.1 Desulfosporosinus sp. | reverse complement strand
ATGAAGCCTGGGAGCAACGGTAGGGGGGCCAGCATCAGGGCGATCTTAGAAATAGCCAATATACTCGAGGCGGACGTGGTTATATTGGCGGCCAATCTGGTGCGGGAGGAAGGCGGGGGGTTGCAGCCCGACTGGATCAGGCGCCTGATAGAGCCCATTAGGAATGAATATGACTTCGTGGTGACATCTTTACAGCGGCACTATTTTGAGGACCTTTTGGGAAGCTTGTTCCTAGCCCCGCTGCTGGAGGTGTTTTACGGGTACAACATGAAGGGGTCTTTGGGTGGCATTTATGCCATATCCCACGACATCGTGGAGGACTTTTGTATTGATATAAAATTCTGGACCGACCCCACGCGGGGGTACGGAATCGACCCCTGGCTGGTAAGCCGGGTCATGCGCTGGAACAAAAAGATCTGCGAGGTGGAGCTAGGCGTCAAGTTGGAAGAAATCTCGTTTAAAAAATTAAACTACGTTTTCAAGGAAAACGCCAGGTCATTATTTGAATGTATCAAGAGGGATGCTGACTACTGGATCGGCAGCAGGTTCATCATCAAAATGCCTGATATTTACGGCAGAGAGACCCATGACGTGCCCGACAAGCCAACCTACTCTACTCGGGACCTTACCCTGTTCAGAGACAACTACACCCAGCAAAAGAACCTTTATGACACCGCTGGCTACGACTACCTTTACGAAGGTATCGGGGACATCGCGTCGGTACCGAGCAAGGATCTCAGAATAGAGGGGAAAATCTGGACCGAGATCGTCTACCACCTGCTGTTCAAGTACTGGTTTGTCACCGGAGTGGACAAAGACGATATCCTCAACGCACTCACTTTTGCCTTCAACGGGAGGGTTTCCAGCTTTATTGAATACATTCAGTCTGTGGATGTACAACTGGAAGGCGTTAAAAACGTCGATATTTGTTTTATTGTTCCAAGTGAAGTGGCGTCGGCAGAAGAACAAAGAAAAGAGTTTCTAAAGTTGAGGGAGCAATTTATGCTCCTGTGGGAGCAGAAGGACCTCGAAATGAAGCCACCCCTCAATCCTGCCCACTACCTGGAATTTATACCGGGCATACCCACTGTCCTGCCAAAAAAAATAGAGGGGCGGATAGGCAAGGTTGTGTCGTCGGAAGAAATGCTCAACCGCCTCCAGTCCCGCTACCAGGAAGCTTTCAGTCGCTTTATCCAAGAAGGGCTGGGGACGTCGGAAAACGACGATTCCAGCACGATAATCAGGGGTATGAAAAAATTCTTGAGCGAACTAGAAAAAACGATGGATTGGCTGCTGCCAGGGGACCTGTATACAGCGGAAGGAACCGAGCAAGTAATTGACGGCCTTTTCCGGCTTTTTCACTCTCCCCTGACTTTGTCTGTGAAAGACGAGGTCTTGTGGGAGGTGCTGCTCAAGTTCCCGCCGCTCAATGTTATGATCTCGGCGGGATGCAAGACGCCTAGGGAACTCCTTAAAAAAATGAACATCAGGGATGCCGTCACCCTAGCCAACCTGGTTGAGAGCAGGAAGTACGCGGACAGATTTCTGCTGTGGACGATGGGCAATTTGAAGCCAGACGGACTGGGCGAGGTGGAGATCATGCCGATCGTATTGAGCGATAAGGTACTGAACGGCACGGTGAAGCTCGGGAATATCGCTGACTTCAACAAGCTCTCTTCCAGGATTGTAGTCAAGCCTTTGACCAAGGGTATGGGGGGGGACTACCCGAAGCTGCGCTTCTGCCTCTTTGTAGCCAGGCACATCATGATGGCCAAAAACTACGGCATGCTCTGGAGAACTTACGCCAAAGAGAGGAAAAACCTAGGTGCTAAGATCCGCAACTCCCTGGTTGGGCGTTATGATACCATTGCCTTCTCCGCGCACAATGTATTTGAAAACATCAACCACCGGGCGCTGATCAGCCAGTTCCGAGAGCTGTCACTGAGGCTCGAGGATGAAGGACACAACGAAAAGGCCCAGTTGATAAAGATTATGTGTGACGGCTACGGCTTGAGCCAGGTCCTTTCCGACGGCACTTTCCTGCCGTGTTCGGCCTGGAGCTGGGCCAGTTACAGCTATAAGGGCGGAAAGGGCGTCCCCACACCGCTTTCCAGCCACGTCGAAGAGACGTGGTTCAACCACGACTTCCTTGAGGAAATTTATGCAGAGCTGGGGTATGACCCCGGCGAGATCATGAAAATGGTAACCCAACTCATCGGTGAGGACAGGGCCAGTGAAAATCTTCTAGACGTTCTTCTAGGAATAAAGCCCAAAGATGTGACTGTAGTGGTTCAGGAGTCACAAGATTATCCGCCGGCGATGCATCTCGTCAGGTACGCGGGCAATCCTTTGTTGAATCCAATCAAAGAGCACCCCTGGGAAAGCAAGTACGTCTTAAACACGGCTGTCTTCCGGGTAAAAGACAGGGTCTACCTTCTATACAGGGCGTACGGTGATGACGGGGTGTCACGGATCGGGCTGGCCGTGACGGATGGCTACAACGTGCTGGAGAGACTACCGGAGCCTGTGTTCGTCCCACAGGGCAGGACGGAAGAAAAAGGGGTCGAAGATCCGCGGGTAGTCATCATCGATAACAATGTCTATATGCTTTACACTGCCTACGACGGTATCATCGCACAGGTCGCGGCCGCCGCCATAGGGCTGGATGACTTCTTAAACAAAAGGTTTGACAAATGGGAAAGAAAGGGCCTTGCCTTCCAGAACATCTGGGACAAGGACGCCATCCTATTCCCAGAAAAAATAAATGGGAAATATATTATCTACCACCGGATAGAGCCCAGCATATGGGTGTTGCACCTGGATAAGCTTGAGTTTCCGGCTCCCAAAATAGAGAACTCAATCATTCTGGGGCCGCGTTCGGGATGGATGTGGGACTCCCTGAAGGTAGGAGCGGGCTCCCAGCCTATCAAGACCAAGTACGGCTGGCTGATGATCTATCATGGCGTAGACCGGAACGGGGTGTACCGCCTGGGCGTTATCCTGGTCGATCTTGCCAATCCGGAGCACCTACTCTACCGTTCGCCAAATCCGGTCCTCTCTCCTGAAACCGAGTACGAGATTGGAAAGGAAGGGGAGAGTTGGGTGCCAAATGTTGTTTTCACCTGCGGTGCGGTTCCGGCTCAAGACAAGGAAGTACTGGACGCCGGGGACGAAATCCTGGTTTATTACGGCGCNNGAGGTAATTAGGTATGAAACCTTATCCCCTATTATTTAAACCTACGTTAAAGCAGCGCATATGGGGAGGTTCAAAAATAAAAGAAATTTTTGGTTATCCAAGTTCATATGAATATATTGGTGAAGCCTGGGTTGCTTCAGATCATCCCGAAGGAAAGAGCCTAATTATAAATGGGGAATTTTCAGGGGAGTCGTTAGGTGTATTGTTAGCAAAATGTCCTGAATGGTTTGCTAACATCAATTTAAAAAAATTCCCTTTATTAGTTAAGTTATTAGATGCAAATGATAATTTATCTATTCAGGTTCACCCGGATGATGAATATGCCATGAGAAATGAAAATGGAGAAAGTGGCAAAGCAGAATGCTGGTATGTGATAGACTCCGAACCTGGAGCCGAAATTATCTTGGGTCATAATGCGAGAAACAGAAGTCAATTTATACAATTATCAAAAGAGAATAAATGGGATGAATTACTTGTGCGAGTTCCCGCCAGGGCGGGAGATTTTTTCTTTATTCCCAGTGGTACGGTGCATGCAATAGGAAAAGGGATTTTACTACTTGAGGTGCAACAGAACTCGGATATAACTTACCGAATTTATGATTATGACAGAATAGGTTTAGGTGGCCAAAAAAGAGATTTGCATTTTGAGAAAGCCATTGATGTAATTGATTTTCAATCTACAAGTTACGAACCTAAACCTTATACAGTTGAAGAGACAGGTTCTCCAAAGACAACTCTAGTAGCATGCGATTACTTTACGGTAGAAAAGTGGTTAATTAATGGCAGCTATGATTTTAAGCCTTTTAACGTTTTTTTATTAATTTTTGTTATTAGTGGAAAAGGGGAACTCATCTATAATAATGGTTCTATATTATTAACAAAAGGCATCAGCATTATGATTCCAGCCAATATGGGTAAATGTCAAATTGTTGGTAAAATTGAGGCGATAGTAAGCTATAGCAACTACTCACCACCCCATGGGAGCGAGATTTGAGACTTAAAAAGCCTCCCTCGTTGAAGAGAATGTCAAAATGTTCATGGCGTAATAGTATACTCCTGAAGTCTCCCTTTACTGAGAATGAACTCAGTAGAGGGGGACTTTCTTTAAACCTAAACGAGGGAAGGAATTCTCACGGTTTTTGTTGTATTATGTATTAAATAAGAGAAAAAGATGAAAGTTTTGCCACTTTTACCAAGAGGACGGAAGGAATACACAGTTGGAACGTCGAAAGTACATCTTAAAGTATTAAATGAAATAGTAATTTGGATTACCGAGGAGTGTTTTCATGTCAGAGATGTCTCGTCCAATTCAAGACTGGGAGCAGGCGATAAAACAAATCAAGTCTGTTATAGCTGCTCGAATTAAAGTTGATTATCAAGGGGAAATCGAAGAAATTCACATTCTAGCAGGTTCCGGCCGAGCCCCGAAGCAAATAGTCAGGGATGTTGAATCAATTCTGGTAGCTCAATTTGATTTGCAAATTGACCACAAGAAGATCAGTGTAGCACAAGTGGAAGATGATGAAGACGGAACCTTCGCCACAGTAGAGGCGACGCGACCTAAGTTGGCTGGAGTGACACTCAAAACCGTTAATGGCATGGCTGAAGTTAGGGTGGAACTGTTAACAGGAGACAAGATTATTGAAGGAATCGTCCAGGGACCATCCTCGGTTCACAATAAGTTACGTTTACTTGTTGAGGCCACCCTGAAAGCGCTTTCCCCGCTCACCTTGGATAAATTTCTATTCGTCACTGAGGATGTTGGAATTACTCAACTTGCCAAACAACAGATTGCTCTGGTTTCCATAACCTTGATCACCTCCGCGGGGGAACAATCCCTTACCGGATGCGCTTTGGTCAGAAACGATGATCGGGAAGCTATCGTTAAGGCGACTCTTGATGCTGTCAATCGAAAACTACGGTTTCTCAGAAACGATTAAACTTGCTAACTTTGGCCGACTTACCTAACAATTAGATTTGAAACTCTGTTTTAATTCCCACGTAGCGAAGCGGAAAAAACAGCGGAACGGAATACGAGCGAAGCGGTTAAACTGTCCCTTTGATAAACAAATCGAGGAGGTTTACCGCAAATGAGCAAATTATTCAAAGNNTAGTCGGCCAATATTTATAAGGGGTGGCTAATGGAAAGTTTACCAAAGAAATTCACACTGTTTTTTATTTTAGTAACTACCTGTGCCGCAATAGTTTTGGGATGGAATATAATTTATACGGATTGGGATACTGCACAGCTGATTAATCTTTTAGTCTTTGGGATGCTCGCGATTGCCAGTGAATCCCTTCCGGTTGCCTTACCAAAAGGCGGGTATGTGACTGTTAGTTTTTCTGTTTTCCTTTCTGCGCTTATCTTATTTCCCTTGGGAGTGTCATTGACGGCAGTAGCTTTGTCTGGTCTGATTATTTTTGGGAAGGTCGCTTCAGAGGAACCTCTTTATAAACGTGTGTTTAATGCGTCCCAATTTGTCTTGTCCTTAGCCACCGCGTATGGGGTTATGAACTTTTTTAAACCTTCTTCCTTCCAATTTGATTCAAAATCAATCATGCTTTATTTTATAGCCGCTGCTGTTTACATGGCAATAAATACCTCATTCATCGCTATTGCATTAGGCATGATTTTAGGTAAATCGCCGTGGTCAATATGGGTCAGTAATTTGCGTTGGGGACTGCCTAATTTTATTGCACTCATTCCCCTTGGGTATTTATTGGCTTTACTCTACAAAAATTACGGTCCGCTGGGACTTTTCCTACTCTTTATCCCCCTTTTAGCTTCTCGCCATTCTTTCCAACTCTATGTCGACATGCGAGAAAATTATCTCAACACGGTTGAAGCCTTGGTCCAGGCACTTGAGGCTAAGGACACCTACACCAGTGGACATTCGGAGAGAGTCGGGAAACTGGCAGTAGCTATAGCTGAAGAAATCGAAATGAGTGAGGACAAGATAGAGTCCCTCAAATACGCCGCAGTGTTGCATGACGTAGGCAAGATCGGGGTAAGCGAAATAATCCTGAATAAAGAGGGGAAACTGCTGGATTCAGAGTGGGAAGCCATTCGCAGTCATCCTGTCATCGGGCAAACAATTATCAAAGGCATTAAACTTATGTTTGATATAGGAGAAGTGGTGCGCCATCACCACGAACATTATGATGGAAATGGCTATCCGGATAGAATCAAAGGGGGAGAAATCCCACTGGAATCCAGGATCATTGCCGTAGCAGACACTTATGATGCAATCACTTCAGATCGGATTTACCGTAAAGGCAGAACGCATGACGAGGCCATCGAGGAGCTTAAAAGAGTCGCTGGATCTCAATTAGATCCGGACCTGGTGGAGGCTTTTTGTAAAGTGGTCACAAGTGAATTGACAGCGCGAACGGTCAGTGCTGACCAAGGACAAATTTCTTAATCATTTAGGTAGCTTAAGAGGTGAAGTATGCTCATAGAAACCGTGATTCTGGCTCTATTCGTAAGCCTTATAAGTAGGGGAAAAATGAGTCGCCTGGG
>PKWS01000383.1 GCA_003132105.1 Desulfosporosinus sp. | reverse complement strand
ATAGTAAATAATTTTGTCATATTACCTGTTTTACTGTCGGTTGAAACATAAACAAATTGACAAGTATCAAGGGGTACATTTATAATAAACCGAACAGATGTTTTGCCTAAACGCGTAAATGCGTATTAACCAATATGAGGAGGAGAACGGAATGGCCGAAACGAATAAGCTGAAAGCACTTGACATTGCACTTGCTCAGATCGAGAAGCAGTTTGGCAAGGGTTCGATTATGAAACTTGGGGAATCTCCGGCGGGAATGTCAATTGATGTTATCCCGACAGGTTCATTGGCGATAGACCTTGCTTTAGGAGTTGGAGGGGTGCCACGAGGGCGAGTTATTGAAATTTACGGACCAGAGTCATCGGGTAAAACAACTGTGGCGCTTCATATTATAGCAGAAGCCCAAAAAATGGGTGGAGTGGCTGCTTTCATCGATGCTGAGCATGCCCTCGATCCTATCTATGCTAAGGCCTTAGGGGTTAACATCGATGATTTGCTTGTCGCGCAACCAGATACAGGAGAACAGGGGTTAGAAATCTGTGAGGCTCTTGTGCGCAGTGCCGCTGTGGATGTTGTTGTAATCGACTCTGTCGCTGCTTTGGTTCCCCGTGCAGAGATTGAGGGGGAAATGGGAGACAATCATGTCGGCTTGCATGCTCGCCTCATGTCTCAGGCCTTGCGTAAGTTGACAGGATCTATAAGCAAGAGCAATACTTGTGTCATTTTTATCAATCAAATTCGGGAAAAAATAGGCGTTATGTTTGGTAGTCCGGAGACAACCACCGGTGGACGAGCGCTTAAGTTCTATGCCACGATCAGGATGGATATACGTCGGCAGGAAGCAATAAAAAATGGTCAGGATATCATCGGGAACAAAACCCGAGTCAAAGTAGTCAAGAATAAAGTTGCGCCTCCCTTTAAATTGGCCGATTTTGACATAATGTATGGAGAAGGAATTTCTCGTGAAGGAAGTATTGTGGATATTGGCACCGAAATGGAGATTATTACAAAGGCCGGGGCCTGGTACTCCTATAGCGGGGAACGGTTAGGGCAAGGCCGTGAGAACGTCAAAGAATACCTCAAGCTGCATCCGGATATGGCCATTAAACTTGAACAATTGATCCGCGCGCAAATGAACTCGCTAGCAACTACAACTGAAGTAACGGAAGATGATGGTTCGCTTGACGAGCTCTAAACCTCTTAAAAGCGCCCGGGAAGTTGCATTGGATTGTTTATCACGCCGGGCTCTGACACATTATGAATTAGAGACCCGTCTCAAGGAAAAGGGCTATGAGAGATCAGAAGTTAATGAAGTGCTGGAAAAAATGGAGAAAATGGGTTACCTTAACGACCAAGAACTGGCTTTGACTGTTTCGCAAAGCCGACTTAAACGTTATTCACGGCGAAGGGTTCTTCAAGATTTGCAAAATCGAGGGTTAGTACCCCAAGTGATTGAGCAAGCGTTNNGGGATCAAAGAATTGATCAAGACAGGCCAAAGAAGTCTCTTCCACGTGAATTATCACTTCAGCAAAAAGTCGCTCGGAAGCTTCTTCAACGTGCGTATCCCTCTGAAATGGTCAGGAACGCACTTTATCAGATTCATTCCATTTATAATGGGGATGAGGAGACAGTAGACCCTAGTGTATAAAATGAACCCGTTTAGGACAAGCTTGACATTGTTTGCAAATGATATTAAAATCTTAACAGAGACATGTCTCTGTTAAGATTTAACCTTTAAAGGTTTTCTTATAGATTTCGTACTAGTCAGCTAAAATGTACGGTATTTTGACTAACGAGAGTTGTAGGAAACGGGTGAAGACTCCCGTCTTTAAGGTTATGCTTAATGTGACTGGTTTTGGAAACCAGTTTTTTTTTTTGGAATTAAAATTTATTTTTACAAACAAGGAGGTGTGCACGTATGACGTTAGAAACAGTTATTACCGGGTTAGTCGCCATTATAGTTGGGTTAGCTTTGGGTGTCTTAGTAGGTTGGCTTATTCGTAAAAATACTGCAGAAAAGGGTATTGGATCTGCAGAAGAAGAGGCAAAACATATTATTGAGAATGCCTACTCTGCAGCTGAAAGCAAGAAGAGAGAATCTGTCGTTGCTGCTAAAGAAGAAGTCATGCATATTCACCATGAAGTGGAAAAGGAAACTCGGGAACGGCGAAACGAACTCCAGCGACTTGAACGACGCTTGCTCCAAAAAGAGGAGAGTTTAGACCGCAAAATTGAGGCGCTTGAACGCAAAGAAGAAAATCTACATCGCAAAGAAGCTGAAGTAGAAAATCAAAAAGAAGAGTTAAAACTGCTTGTTGGCAAAGAACAAGCTGAGCTAGAGCGTTTATCTGGCCTGACCTCTGAAGAGGCTAAACAGTTACTGCTAAAAAGAGTTGAAGAAGAAGTTCGTTATGAGTCAGCAATCATGATTAAGGAAATTGAGACTCGTGCTAAGGAAGAAGCTGAAAAACGGGCTAAAAATATTATTGCCTTAGCTATTCAGCGGTGCGCAGCGGATCATGTGGC
>PKWS01000266.1:3275-3774 GCA_003132105.1 Desulfosporosinus sp. | reverse complement strand
GTCGTTCCCAGATCCGGTTGCAGCATAATAAGCCCTGCGATCACCCCAAGCAAGCCAAGAATGGGCAGAACCCCTTTGCGAAACGATTGAATCTTATGGGGATCAAGCGCTAGTATATGGGCCATCACCAACACCATAGAAAGCTTAATTACTTCAGACGGCTGAATCGACAGCGGCCCCAGCCCAATCCAACGGTCTGCGCCATTTACTCTGCGCCCGATTCCCGGAATTTTTACCGCAATCAGTAAGGCAATCGCTATAAAGAGGACAGGCTTAGCAAATCTGCGCAACATTCGCAGATCCACCCACATGCTTAAGGCCATCGCCGCGAGTCCCATCATGGCCCATATTACCTCCATCTTCAGAAAGTGGTAGGGGTCATCAAACAGTATGTACCCTCTGACAGCACTTGAGCTATACACCATAATAAACCCTATCCCTAACAAAGCCAAAATCGCTCCCAGCAAGACCAGATCTGGTCGATGCCTCCGCATGTACA
>PKWS01000266.1:0-3266 GCA_003132105.1 Desulfosporosinus sp. | reverse complement strand
GACATCCCCAGGTATCGCTTGAGCTATTGCTTTCTCTACGCCATCCGCAAAAGTGGTAGCCCTAATAATCGTCTCTACGCCTTCATCTCGCGCCGCCTGTTCCATCTCATCAGCCGCTAACCCCAATAAAATGAGGCTTTTTACCTTAACCCGCACAACTTTCATGAAATCATGAAAATCAAGTCCTTTGTTTTTCCCCCCCGCAATCAGAACCAAAGGTTCCTCAAACGCTAGTAAGGCCTTGGTGGCTGCATCTGTATTCGTTCCTTTAGAATCATTTACAAAAAGGACCCCCCCAAACGTCCCAACAATTTCTTCTCGGTGCTCCACCCCTTTGAAATGAGTGATTCCTTCAGCAATTTCAGTCCAAGAAAGTCCTAACTCTCTCGCTGCCCCCGCAGCCGCCATCATATTCTCCAGATTATGTGCACCACGAAGATGGAGATCCTTGCGGGATATAATGGGAATCATGTTCCCCTTTTCCGCGTAAACGATTTGATCGTGCCAAAGACTAATCCCCTCTGGCAAAAAGGATGTCGGACTAAAATACATCACCCGACTTTTTAACTTTGATCCCAAACCATGCACTAAGGGGTCATCCCAGTTTAAGATCGCCAAATCTGAGGGGGTTTGATTTTTAAAGATTCGGGCCTTAACCGCAAGGTAATTTTCCAGCGTGCCGTGCCTGTCCAAATGATCTGGGGTGAGATTCAGTAAAATAGCCACCTGGACACGAAGTTTATCAACAAACTCTAATTGAAAACTTGAAAGTTCAGCCACAACGATGCTGTTCTCAGCCAAATCTTTCACTTGCCCGCTTAAAGCCACTCCAATATTTCCGGCGACAACCGTAGGCCGACCAGTTCGCTTAGCTAGTTCACCGATCAAAGACGTGGTCGTTGTTTTTCCATTCGTGCCAGTTACCCCAACACAAAAAGCAGGGCAATCATTCATAGCCAACTCAACTTCACTCCACACAGACACGTTTCGGAAAATCCCCTCCTGTACCAAAGAGAGTTTAGGAGATACCCCTGGAGATAATAGAATAAGATCAGGTTTAATCCCCTCTAATTCCGGTACACTCCCAAGCAGCAAATGCGCTTTATCAAGACCCAGTTCCTCGACGCCAGCAAGCTGCTCCAGCGCCTTACTGTCCGTCAAGAAAACCTCCGCACCCAACAGCTGAAGCTTCTGCACAGCCGCTTGTCCACTTAAGCCTGCACCGATGACCAAAACCCGTTTATTCATCCATTCCACACTAAAATCCCCCGTCCATGATTCCGTTTTTTGCCGTTCACAAGAACTATAGAAATTTACTTGCTTCACGCACACTAAGCGGTTGTAGGATATTACATCCCAAAAACGACTTTACCCATTCTTTATTTGTCTTCGAGTATTCCCTTAATGCCCAGCCAATAGCTTTAGTTATAAAAAATTCCTTAGAGTTACTGTTTTTCCTAATAATTAAAGCCAGTAATTCTATATCTGTATTTTCTTTATATTTTAATTGGAATAAAACTCCAACTCGCACAAGCCAAATATTATCACTTTCAGCCCAACTTAGAATATCACTTTGCACAAGTTCTGGATATTTGGCACATAAAATTCCGGTTATATTTGTAGCAAGAGGATTAACGCTATCCCATCATGATTTATTTATTATCAATCGCTTAACTCTATCAAGATCAGATTTTTGCAGACTGTCTTTTAAGGCGAGCAAATAGTCTACCGCCAAATACTGGAACTCCCGTTCTGGTAAATTCCAAAGCATATAAATTAAATCCCAGTTAACCTTTTGATTATTCTTTGCTTTTTTGAAAAATTCTTTCTGCAATTCGCCTCTCAGAGGTTTCTGTATTCCTAAATAAGCAAAATTATCTTTCATATAAGCTGACATTTTTTTAGCTTGTTCTTGATTTCTATGATCATAAAATGACTTAATAAGCTCGTTATCCAAGGTATCAACCTCCTAGATGGGAGAAAGGGTCTTAGCCCGTTCGCACACGTTCCAGTTGAGAGGGTGTCGCAAGACACTTGTTCAGTCATGCGCTCGTCGTGTAATCAAACTTGACTCAAGGGCGCTTTCATACGGCGGGGGAGTGTACAAGGTCCCCCTCCCTCCATCACGGCTCTGATGACACTATAGACCCGACTCCTAGCCCGGGACTTGTGGGACACAAGCACGACGTCTCTACGTAAGCAGAATAGCAAACTCCGTGTAAACGACCCCAAATGCGGGGCAGTGCACAAGGACGTGCACTGCCGCCACTGCGCCAAGGATGGCGCATTTGGCGGGCACCCCGCTCCCCAGAGACAAAGAGCTTACACGCTAGTTTGCTCTGCGTCGTAGGACCGAGAGCGGTGTCACACAAGTCCCCGATCTGTGAGAGAAAGCAAGTGAGCGTTGTAACGCAAGTTCGCTTAGGCTGAAAGTGTGCGAGTGGACTAAGACACTAGCCCAATGTCGGAACATAAGCCATAACCCCAAGAATTGCGCAAATCAGCGCACCAGCCCAAAAAACTAGTACCACTTTCCATTCGCCCCAACCTCCGAGTTCAAAGTGATGATGAATTGGGCTCATACGAAAGACCCTCTTCCCCGTAGTTTGAAACGAAATAACCTGGATAATCACCGAAAGTGCCTCTATAGCAAATAACCCGCCGATAACTATTAGCACCAGTTCGCTCTTGGTGAGAACTGCCAAACTTACTAAGGCCCCACCTAAGGCTAAAGACCCCGTATCCCCCATGAATACACGGGCAGGATACGTATTAAAACGCAAAAAGCCAAGAGTTCCACCGACCAAGGCCGCCGCAAAAACTGCCATATCTGTCTCGTGCGCTAAAACCGCTACCCCACCTCCTTGGCTGGCCGCCAGAACAGCAATTATCAGATAGCCGATACTTACAAACATGGTACTTCCCGCTGCTAAGCCGTCCAACCCATCGGTAAGATTAACCGCATTTACCATAACTACGATCACCAGAGAGATTAAAATATAGTAAAACGAGCCCAGATCCAAGTGAACAGACGTGAACGGAATAGCGACATCCGTCCCCCTGCCCAGCCAATGGACTGAAACCCACATAAGAATGAAGGCCAAGCCAAACTGCCCAATAAGTTTTTGGTATGCTCGAAGCCCTAACGAACGATGCATGACTACTTTGATATAATCATCAATAAATCCAATCAAGCCATATCCTAATGTGATTCCCACCATTGTCACCATTTCCAGAGAGGTGGGTTTTTGAGCAGTAACCAAAGT
>PKWS01000050.1 GCA_003132105.1 Desulfosporosinus sp. | reverse complement strand
GCATACTGACTTGTTATTTTTTCGAATGTGCCTTAGGTGGCTTTACGCCGGCGAACCACTTCCTGTCCAACCCAAACGGCAATTCCGGCCTTAATAAGATCCCCCATGAAAAGTAAGGGAACAAACCCAATCATCAAAACACCCGCCAGGCTTGTCGGGCGGTGCAACACCCAGTGTAAGATTATATAAAGATAGCTTAACCCGAAAAGATACAAAATGACAAGCCCGGCCAATACGCCAATAATCGCCCGCCATAAGCTACCTTCACGATACACCTTGCCCACAGCATAAGCAGCGGCTACATAGCCCAGAAGGAATCCAAAGGTTGGCTTTAGTATGTAGCCTACTCCTCCAAACGGAGCGGAAGAGAAGACAGGCAGCCCAAAGAGTCCTAATACTATATACACCAACATGGCCATAGCCGCATACTCCGCGCCAAGAATAATGCCTGACATCAAAACAAAAACTGGTAAAACACTAAAGGGAACTAGAGCTGGCGAAACCCAGTGGAGTAACATCCCTGCCAAACACATCAGTGCTGCCATTACGGACGTCATAGCTAATTTCCTTGTTTCCATAACATGTCCTCCTCTTATTGTAAACTTATATATACCTACACAGTTTACAATAAGAGGGGATGACTTACAATGAGAAATATTTGCCCATTTTGGAACGTAGTTGTACTTCTCCAGCTGTAAAGCTTTTTTCTCCATCCTCTGTGTCAAGAAGTAGGGCTCCGTCGATCGTGATTCCCGTAAATTTACCCTGAGTTACTTGTTCTCTCTGCAAAACTCTTACTTCTTCGCCTAACCCAACTGCCCTTTCTAACCAACACACCCTTAGCTCCTCAAACTCTTTATTCTCCAGAGATATTACTTGCTTATCTAAATGTTTTAAGATTGTAGCGGCTAATATGTTTAGGTCCACATCATCCTTTAAGATTTCAAAAAGAGTCGTTGCGTTCAATAAAGGACTTAATTGTTCACGGCGAAAATTGACATTTATCCCTATTCCCAAAATCAATGTTTGAACAGTATTCCATTCTCCCACAACTTCTCCGAGAATTCCTGCGATTTTCATACCGTTGAAAATAAGGTCATTAGGCCACTTGATCCCGATACGAAGGGAAAAGAGTTCCTCAAATGCGTCGACAATCGCAACACTCGCAGCGAGGGTTAATTTTGAGGCGTCCGCCAAAGACAAATTAGGACTAAGTACCACGGACATCCAAAGTCCACCCCTTGGAGATTCCCACTGCCTCTGTAGCCGCCCTCGCCCCGAGCTCTGCCGCCTTGCCAGGACAACTTGACCATGGACTCCTCCTTGCCGGGCAAGCTCCTTTGCCCGTACGTTTGTGGATTCCAACTCATCTTCAAGGGTTATCTTGCTCCCCAATGAAGATGTGGTCAACGCCTTCTTTAAAACCCACTCATTTAAAGAAAAAGGAGTTTTCAATAGGCAATATCCATTCTTAGTCTGCCCCTCAATTTCAAAACCTTCTTCTTTTAAAACCTGTATCTGTTTCCAAATAGCCGCCCGTGTGACCTTCAATTGTTGGCTAATCCTTTCGCCAGACACGTATTTTTCAGGGTGCGCGGCGAGGAAATGAAGGATGTCATCACGTAACATTTAGATTCCTCTTTCCCAACTTGCCCTCGTCGAAGCTTTAATGTCACCAAGATCAAGACTAAAGTCCAAAGCCTGAACCGAATGGGTCAAAGCACCGATCGAGATCAGGTCGACCCCCGTCTCAGCCACTTCACGGAGGAGTTCTTCCCCTATCCCCCCTGATGCCTCAACGATTGCCCTCTTATCGATATAGAGTACCGCTTCCCGCATTTCTTCTAAACTCATATTGTCGAGCATAATCACATCGACATCACAAATTATGGCTTCTTTCACCTGGTCGATCGTTTCACACTCAACCTCGATCTTCGTCATATGTCCTACTTGGGCCTTGATCCGTTTGACAGCCTCCGTTAAACCACCTACAGCTGCAAGATGATTATCCTTTAGCATCACTGCATCATAAAGCCCAAATCGATGGTTCTGTCCGCCACCGACTCTGACAGCATATTTCTGCAAAGTGCGCCATCCCGGGAGGGTCTTTCGTGTATCTACAATGCTAACCGAAAGCCCTGCGACCTTATCGACCGCTCGTTTTGTGGCTGTGGCGATTCCTGAGAGATGTTGTAAAAAATTCAAAGCCGTCCGCTCCCCCTGCAGAATACTGCTTAAAGGACCGATTAGCTCGAGCACAACCTCTCCGACATTTACTTCATCCCCGTCTTTGAGCAACCTATGGACGCAAATTTGTGAATTCACACGCTGAAAAACCTGCTCAACAAGCCACAGACCGGCGACCACGCCTTTTTGTTTGGCGTAAATTTTTGCCAACCCTGTTAAGTCTTCCGGCAAAATCCTAATGCTGAGGTCTCCTGTCCCTATGTCTTCATTCAATGCCCGATCAATCAGCTCCTGAAACTGGAACGTAGCCAACATAAAATCCCTCCTTACTTTGCAGAGAGTGCTTCTGCCATAGTTCGTCAAGCCTCAATGGATAGTCTGTTCGAGTGTGCGCGCCGCGACTTTCCAAACGATCTTTTGCGGCTTTGGCAATAACTACCCCAACCGTTAACATGTTGGCTGTTTCAAAATCATCCACACAGTGCACGGACAGGTCGTCTCGCTCCCAAGCCATCAATAACTTTGTGGCCTTCTCTAGGCCCGCCTCATCTCGCAAAATTCCAACACTGTTCCACATTAAATCTTGGATCCGGTTCCGCAAATCTCGATCATCTAATTGTTTTACTAATCCAT
>PKWS01000241.1 GCA_003132105.1 Desulfosporosinus sp. | reverse complement strand
TTTCGTTTCAATACACCTCGTGTTACGGTTAAATGTGCTTGCAGCCGGTTTGCGCCTGGACGACTCGTTTCAATACACCTCGTGTTACGGTTAAATCATTAAAACCCTCAAAAGATATACCGCAATCGTACGTTTCAATACACCTCGTGTTACGGTTAAATGGCAACAAAATCAAGGTTTTCAGTAACATCAATATAGATATATTACTACGGCTATAAGGGTTTAGCAATTATTCTCCCAACCGCAAAGGATATGTGAAGCTCTCTCTTCAAAATCCCCCTCGTCTCCTACGGCTCTAAGGCTCTGACCATCTTTCCTCTCAACGTCGGTTGGGACAAACTATAACAACATGGATTCTTGATTATGAAGGCGAACCCCGATAATTTCTTCGTCAAATACATAATCGCCAGTCATTTTAAAGAGAGCGACAAAATCTACATTTTTGTCAATGACTTTTTGGAGGTCACTTCTAAGTTTAATTAAGTTCGATGGAGTAATTTCTCCACGAAAAACTGATTTTTGGAATGGAACCAGATATTTCTTGACAATTTTGTACACTTTACCAACGCGCTTTTCCCCAATATCATAGACCAAAATAACATAGCTATAATTTTTGGACACTGTGTAGCTACCTCCGATCCTTTTCTAGGAAAGGCATGAATGGTATTCCTTCCACAATATGCTTTTTCAGCTTGTAGGCATCGTACTTGATCGCTGTGAGATAGCTCAGCTTTCGGTTCATTTTGCCATGATCGAATACTTGTTGCATCCGTTCCTCGAGAGCAGTGATGAATACATCCCGTCCAAGTTCATTCAATAAGCAATAGTTATATTTCTTCTCGAAATGTTTACCTACTTGGATTCTTCGATTATTAACTACCTCAAATATAGTACGAAAAACGATCAGTGGTTTAAAAGGTTCTGATATATCCAAACTCAGCGAGAAGCGACGATCACTCGGTTCATGCAAGAAACTAATCGTTTGATCCAAATGAGTATGGTAAATTTGCGATATCGTTTTCGTGTATAGAATGGTGTTGCCGAAACTGATAAGTGCGTTCAAAGGATTATCAGGGGGCCGCTTCACCCTGCGGTTCATCGCAAAATCCTCGGGCAAAATTGATTTGAACGTTTCATAAAACCTCCGCCAAATCTCTCCCTCAACACTTAACAATCTAGGGACACTCTCCATTTTAAGTAACAGCACTGGAACATCTTTTTTGAGCCAGTCCAGATAAGGTTTAATTTCACTATTGCCATGCTTAAAGTAGTGATACAGCACCTCGTGAATGTTGGCGGCAATCGCTGCCACGAAGGAAATTGCAATGGGCACGCGGTTCTCTAGACAAGCCTTCGCCTGTAACAGTAGCACCTTGCCGCTTACCCGGGCTTCCTTGGGATAAAAAGTCCCGCGAAATTGTCCATAATAATCAAAAAAGTGAACGGTAATATTGGCCATAGACAAAAATGAAAACAACTTACTGTTTAATGAAATCTCATTAAGTAAATAGAGCTCCTTCAATCCATTTATTGGAATATGGGTAAGGCCTTTCTCGTTTCGAAACGTTAACGAATTGTCTTCTCTACTCAACGTTCCTGGTGTTCGAATGTACCGCGTGGATGGGGCCGACTTTGACAATATACGTCACCTTCCTTGTTTAGATATAGCAATAGGCATAGTAAGCACAGCGTTCGCATTTTTTGGCGTAAATGGCTTCGTCTGGCTTGTCCTGCAACAAATACTGTTCGATTTCTTCCAACATGCCAATTAGTTTAACTTCCGTTAGGTTGTCCAACTCTAGCTCGACGGTTTTGCTCGTTTGCTTTTTGCGTTCAAGAAACTCCAGTCTACCCTTGCGATATATGCCTTTCTGTTTGAGCATGTAGAGATAATAAATCGTTTGCCACTTAGTTGCTTCTACGTCGGCATCTGATTTTTTGAGCTCAATGACATAATCCTCGGTCATTTTATCAACTTTGATACCCTCAATCTGAATCTCCGTATTATTGCGACCTTCACTACGAACCTCATGCAGAATCCGCCCAATTCTCACATCCTCGCTATCATCTTCGAAATTCATCTTGTGGGCAAATAACCAGCACTGCCTCTTGCAATGAATGAAATAATTTACAATTGTTCCGGTTATTCTCATATAAACATCGAATCTGCCTCGGCCATATAGGCTCGACGGTTGAATTTTTTCGACCCATTCTCGTCCAACTCCATAAACCGTTCACCCTCTGGAACGTAAAATAGCGACCCTATCTGTTCTGTATAGCTGCCTGGGGTACCTGACTTGGAATTATGCTGAACTTCATAATTATACGTAAAATAAGCCATCTTCTCTTTGGTTTGCGATAGCCTAAAGATACGCTCTGCATAATCCAACTTTTTATCTAACATGAGATATTTAAATTCCTCCCAGACCTGCTTCCCTTTCCATTCTTTCACTACTCCTTCTTCGTTTGTAGAGGTCACCGTATGGTCAATAAACAACGTAAGCTGTTTTTTCTCTATCAGTCGCATTTGTTTTTCTACTTCACTAAACTGTAACTGCTGAACATTCGAAGTGAAATGTAACCAATTTTCCGAATTGGCCTTTTGTCGTTTTTCATTAATTCGTTCCATAACGAGTCCATAAAAGCTACTAAAATCTTTTTCCTGTAACATCTGTTGATACGCTTCTGACCTCAAATTATCCACCGTGCGAAGATCACCTTTATAGATATTTCTAGCATTAATCATGTTAAAGAAATATGCATGACAGTCGGTGCGCAAGCAGGAGCGATTGATCCTTCCCAGAAACTGTTCTTCGCTATCTAGAATGGAAATATCTTTAAACCCAATATCCATGTCGATATCCACCCCAGCTTCAATGACCTGCGTTGCAACAACTATCACTTCGTTTAATATAAAGTTACCAGAGCCATTCTTACCGAGTTGCTTTAACACCTTCTTACGCAATAGATTGCTATCATCCCCGGTCAGCTCAAATAGAGGGATATCTAGTTCTTCCGCACGAAGCCGTCGATAAAAGCTTCGAGCTGATGCTTTCGAGATAAATTCGATAAACAAACGTACTGACTTTTTTCCCTCTCGCCGTTCTTTAATTACCCGTAGCACCTCCTCCAACAATGTATCCTCATCCATCACTTTTTTTTGAAGAAGTTCAAAATGAAAATTAACTCGTTCACGAAATAACGGATTTTGAAAATACACATCTCGATTGGCAACGAGCAAACACGTCTCCGGCTCCCCCTCCTCACTGTCCAGCAACCAATCTAAATTAGGCAGAGTCGCCGACATGATAATGATTTTCATATTCAATATCTCTGCGAATGAGTGCAAGAAATGAATGATTTCTTTCCAAATCTCGTTGCGGTAACTTTGAATTTCGTCCAAAATAACAACACTATTACATAAATGGGTAAAGGCTAGATTTGACTCCCTTCCCTTTCCAAACAAGTAATTGAAAAAGTTGACGTGAGACGTTAAAGTGACTGGATATTGTAACATTTGTCGCTGCAATAGCACTGTTTTGTAGTCAATATCCGGCTCTGGATCTCCATTGCCATTCGCTTGATCAATAACAGCCTTAAGTTCCTTCTCCGTCACAATTGGGGTGACTGAATTGACTACTGCCATGCGATATTGATTCTGCAGGTACTTAGGAAAAATCTCATCGAGGGTCTGCTTTGTCTGTTCAATTAACGCATTGAAAGGGAAAACATAAATTAACTTGTTAAGTCCCAACTTACTATCTAGTAATTGCAGACCTAGATTAAGGGACATTATTGTTTTCCCTGAGCCTGTGGGTGCCTCTAAATAGTAGAGATGATGTTGCAAATTAAGCAGTAATTGCTTTTCTGTCTCGTCAAATAAGGCGGTGCGTAACCGGTTAATGGGAGCAATCTTTGCTGACTCAGGGTTCTGACGATAAGCTTGTATATCATGATAAATTTTTGTAGCTTGAAAAGCGTCTATTATCGGTCGAAGCTCATGTTCCTTACTGAAATATTGAAAAGGCAGTTCCTTTCTTGTATCAAACTCATTAGTTGCGTAGAAATCACATGCCACGATCGTGGAATACAATAATTTCGTCAAAACATAGAACGGAAATGGTGAGTGCATTTTAGTCAAACGTTTGTTTTTGCTCTGCAGAATACTTTCTAGAATATCGGTCACTAAAAGCAGCTCTTTATTCCGATAATAATGCACATAAGCAGGATATTTACGAACACTCACTTGCAGCATTTCAAGTTGTTTTTCAAATCTCGTCTGTTCCCCATCCATCTCTTCTATATCCGCCAAGTAAGTATGATGCCGTGAAATGACATACGCAAACACATACAACACATGCTTCATGAATTTGCGAGTCGACCGATCAAGTTTTTTATCATCGTAAAATACAACCCGCTCAAGTTCCTGAAGATGAATATCAAGATACAGTAATGCCGACAAAAGCGCGTGCGTTGAATCCCCAGGAATTGTCATAGTGTCTAAGTTCTGATTGTGCATCTTTTTCTTCTGGAAGGCTGGATTAATTTTGCCTAGATCATGGAGATATATTGCCTGCCAAAACCATTTCTTAATCAGTTGCTGTGCAGTGGAGCAAAGCGGCTTATATACTAATGACTTATCTTTGAGCGTCAGCTTTGCTACGGCCCTTTCGATTGCTTCAGATAAGCCATTACCCTCACACAGTTTGTCAGCAAAATATTGCACCAAGTTAGAATGCTCCACTAATGTCTCTGGATCCCCTGCCGCTCCTTCATGTCGAGTATGAGCTAATAGTACAGTCTCTGCCCCCTTGATTAAATGTGCTCGTAACACTTATTCCAATCCCCTCTCATGAATAAAAGATATCCGGGATGCCGTCGATGCATCCCGGACATAGATCATATGAAATAAAGTACGCGATTCCCATCGCAATACATATTGCGACGATCATCCTCACTAATTGAATCTCGATTAATTTCATGATTAGTAAAAACTAGCGGCTGGAAAACATATCCGTTATTCGCTTCATTCAGACCAACAGGCATAAATTCCTTAAAAAAGCTTTGAGCTTCACCTGTTTTTATGTCCCCTTCTGCATCATAACGAATGTGGTCCGTCCGATGCAAAGAATCGATGAAACTCGGTTGATCAGCCTCAGTAACCTCGACAAGTTTGGGAGAAGAGATGGCAGCAGGATGATCATTTTTGCCAAAATAGGGCATATACACGCATTGAGAATTAAGTAAATAGTCAGTTAGCTTATCAAAGATCGGTTGCTTCAGCCCTTCATCGTCCGCTACATAAATCGTCCAGTTTGGTTTCTCTAACCACTGCTCACGTACATTTAAGACTTTGCCTTCCTCTTGGCTTGCATAGCCGACGGTATTATTAAAGATCTGAATTTTTTTAGCAAAATACCCACGATCACCATGTGGTACGATACTGACTCTTGTATTTTGAAACACTTCATAGAACTCCGGAAAAACTCGCTGTTTTTCAGCCTTCTTACGGTTTGTAGCCAACGGGAAATTATCATTATACTGTTGCATATACCCGCCTAGCCCAAGGATTGAACCAAGGATCCCAAACAAGGCAATTCTATGAATATGGCTGTAGGTAAAATAAGCATAAACATTGACATCCGGCTTCTTGAAAAATGCCGTCTCGCCTTTTAGTTCGAATCGCAGCGCACGCATGGCCTTCCCCCTTTATACTAAGCCTAAAGTACCGCACGGGTAATAATGTTATACCGCTGCAGTCTATCGATTTCAAGGCGTACCTCAGCCGCATAATGATTAACGTACAGCTCAATCGTTTCGATTTGATCTTGAACGCCCGCCACCATCGGCGCTATCGCCGTTAGATCATAAATCGTCTTATCTGCTTCCTTGTACACCTTGACGTATGGGTCTAGATTAGGCAAATAAGCTTGTGCATTTTCTTTAAACGTAATAAATAAACTAAAAGCGTTCTCACATCCGGCCTTACTGTTCGTATTCAATGCCGTAGCCCCAATTAAAGCACCGTCTTTAAAAGAGTCATAAGCTTCCTTGGTATATCCTTGAAATTCATCAAATCCTGGTAACCCGATATAACTATCGTAGTGATTAGGATTTACCGTGAAGGGATAAATATAGTGGGCCTCATTCGACACTATTTTTTTGCCGATAGAGGTTGCATCTTTATCCTCACTTTTGGGATTTGAATTACGAAAAGGAGACAGTATATCCTGCACTTCAACATTCGTATCGGCATACTTATTAAACCCCTGCCCGATTTGCACCACACCAGTTAATCCAATATTTTGCCCTTTCTCCGCAAACGTTGCTCCAAAGTTCATGACATCAACGCATGAAAACAACTTTTTCAGTACTACCACTGAATCTTTGGACACGTCTTCAGAGAATAGATGCTCGTACCTCTCGTGCAAATCGCGAGGCTGTAGTTTTTCTCCTTCCTTACTCGTCCCCAACTTGTACGAGCGAATATACAGCACGTTTTCCCCTTGCTCTACCCAAATTCGCTTGATACTGTATTTCAATGCTTTATCACTACCAAAAATGTTTCCATCGCTAGTCGTCTTAGGTAATCCTGTGAAATCAGCATTCCAATTCGCCATTCTACTAACTATGCCTACTAAACCAATGACACGTTGTTTCATTTTTGTCATCTTATTACACTCCCTTAACCGATTTTTCAAAGATCAAATTATCTGCAAAAAGTCCAGCTATAAATAGTTCTCGTAAACTTTCTTCGTTTCCTTGCTCTGGCACATACCCCATTACCATAGAAAAAGCATGGTTAAATTTTCGGTGACCTAAAAATATTTCATGTTTATAATGCATATATGCGTCTTCTAAACGTTTTTTCAGGTGTTGCCCATTTTTGGCTCTTAAGAAAGGTTCATACATTTGACCCGTTTTTTTCGCAGCTTTAGATTGACTCATTAAGTAACAGGCTAATTGCCCTGCCATAAAATAGAATTCGTCATCATTTGAGCAAATAACAATACCTTCTCCCTCCAACTTGTCACGTAGAGAAGTCACAGTCTTCTCAATCCGATCCGCCATATTTCTTTTTCCCCCTTCTTCATCGTCTATCAAGGCTTCAATTGACAATCTCAAATTAAATGCGTCTGCAAGATCGGCCATACGTGAGGTTTCTACATGAATTAATTGTTCCTTTAGCAAACGAAGCGTCACTTTGGCAAAAATGGGACGTAACGAAATGGTCGTACCTTTATATAGCCAATCATGAAACGCTTGTCTGCTTTGCAAAAACAAAGCAACCATAATGGCAGTAAATTCCTTGTTTTTTACATCCGGTTCATTCATTATGAACGAGCCATTCATTCGACCACGGAAGAATCTTCCACTTATTGCTTTCTGCAAAGCCTCCGCATTTTGAATGGACCCATAATACTTTAAGTCGCCCTCACGATCTTTGAGTTGCAAGCAATTTTGCCACTCGACATTGAAGGACAACGTTGGAGGAAAAGGGACATTCTCGAAGCCGACTAGTTCATTGTACTTTCCGTCCATATAGACATGAAACGTGCCTTCCGGCGAATCCTCACTTGATGGAGCAAAACCTGAATCGTATCCTAACCTATTTGTTGCATACTTGGGTCGAGTGGCAAGCAATTCTGTCGCTTCCTTTGCCAATATCGCTTGCTGCAAAGAGACGCGGTCGGGTGCTTCGATTCGCATCGTTTTGTGTTCCATAAACGGTTTCTTACTGTTCATAGTCATATCAAAGCTCGGAAGACCCACTAGTTCTTCATTGACAATTTGGTTATAGTCATTGCAATTATAAATCTTAGGAATGGTATACAACAAATACTCAAAGGCATATAGTTGCTCGCAGGTCGGATAGTTTGATATAGCTGAAGAATCAAGTGTAAAGAAAAGCTTTACATAGTTTTTAAAAGAGAGCTCGGTAATAAAGTCGGTAAGCTTTACAAGATTGTCTGCATACCACTGGATGATACGCCCCTTCCATTGTTTACGACGGGAATTGTTGACATAGGCTAGTGCCTCCGCATATTGGGACCTAATAAAAAATTGTAGTCCTTCGGGTAAACCATCTAGTGTCTGATCTACTTTTTCTCTATTTTTCCCTTTGCCTCCATTCCGTTTCTCGTTTGGTATAAGTTCCAACCACTTTTGTCTTACCTGCTCAACATCGGTCGCTAATAAATATCGGTCTATGTCTTCGGCTAAAGTAGATTTAGCACCCTGCTTTTCTCCCAGAAAGACCTCCCTTTTAATGAACAGAGAATAAGGGTTATTGCTATGGACCTGCTTATTTTTATCCACTGACTTATTCATGGATACTAATGAACTGTAATAGTCCCTCCGCTTAAACCATTTAAGTAGTTCAACATTTTGTGGCTCGTCTTCCTTAACTCGTATAATTAAATGGTTCTCATCGAATGCAGCGGACTGCTCTTCCCAGCTCTGATCTAGATTCAACCGTATGTAGATTCCCTCCTTCAACTTGTAATTGTCTTGAACGATTGAAGGAAACTGTTGCTGTGCCTGTTGAAACCCTACTACTAAATCTTTAATCATAATTCACCTCCTCACGCTATGTGCTATTCGATGGCTTTTGCCAGACAAAATCCTGCGCCAAGTGAAGACCCTTTTTCTGCTAGCCCTGAGCCAAGAACAATATTGGCTAGTTTTTGGGAGTAATCATCTTCGTTAATAAACAGCCGAAGTTTATTGCCTAACAGTTTGCGTCCTTTATACGAGGTCGCTATGGGTTTTCGATTCTCCACTCGGATTCCTTGAATAAATGGTTGAAAAGGTTCCATCCGTTGATCGGGATACAGATGCTTGAATTTTTTCTCTGCGTTGGCATGAAGCTGTTTCACCAATAGCTCAATGTTATTTTCATGCACCCAAGGTTTATGATCTATCGTAACAATAGCAGGAGTAATAGTGATCATCTCTGTAATGTGCGCAAGCTTTCTAGTTCGCTGATCAATGGAGACGAGCTGAAAATAATCGTCTTCTCGACAACTTCGCATACAGGCATTGATGCGACTTAATGTGTCCTGTCGCGAACTACGAATTGTTAGAATATAAGCACGACCTCGTTTATAAACTCCGTCCTTCTCTATGGGATATAAGCTACTAAACACATAATGTTTGTACCCCTTGTCATGATGCGCTTGTTTAAAATAGGAATCACTAAGCTGGGCACGACTAATCCAATTTCCGATATGCTCCTGGATTTCCAAATGATGCGTCGTTTGTTTCACAATGGCAGTAATCCTTAACTCGAAATACAAAAGCCTCTCACCTCATCTTAATTTATGAAATAATCAATCTATAACAATTGAACCCTTAGTCGTAAGATTTAATTGTCTATCCAGTATTTCTTGAGTCAAACACCCCCTTACATAGTGTATCGATCTTTATTAAACAAATCATAACATTTTCTTCGGACATTTTTTTGTACTAGTCAGAAAGTATAACTTTCCGACAGTTCCCTTCTTACCATTCTTGCCTACAGTGACAGCCATCCAATGACAAGGACGACTTGCATTGGACCGTCACTGGTGATATGTCAATCTCTCCACACGCCAATTGTTGGCGTGCTCCGCTTGCTACTACTTTTTCTACCGGCTTGATAATTATGACGCCACTCGCAATGCTGGTCAGACTTCCTCGTCCTTTGGTCCCCAAATTGCATTGGCTTTTGTTCTCAGTACCAGCAGGGCTACCGTTTCCGCCAATGCTGACTCTTTCCGCAGAAGCTCCTGCTTAACCTTCTTGAGTTCTTTTTCCTTCTCTATTTCCCGTCGTTGTGAGAGGGCTAGTTTCTGAGCCACACCTCCGTTAGCCTGTATGCAGTTGTCCTGCCAAGACTTGACCCGCTCAACATACAAACCTTTCGTACGACAGTATTCTCCTAGTTCGATTTCACTGAGAGTCAATGTCTCGACCGCTGTGAGATACTTGTCGCGGGTGCTCCACTGTTCACTTTGCTGCTCACCAACAGGGCCTTCAAATCGCTGGATTTGCTTCCGCCATAATTTCAAGGTTCCCTCTGGGACTCCTGTCTCCTGCTGGATTTGACGGAGAGACTGGTGATTTGGAGGTAACAACTTTGCAATTACAGAGCTTTTTAACTCTTTGGAATATCTCATATCATTTTTCCTCCTGCTTCCTTTTTAAGGATACTATTCTTTAACCCTACGACAATTACCCTAATATACGGGGCCTGTAGCCAAGGATGGTGAGAAGGGACCATTGCCATGACTCAAACAAGGATGTTTGAGGTTAGAACACCGTCAGTATGACAACATTCCAAGATGACGTTGGCATTCGACCGGCCGCCTTTACTTAGGCTTGGTGTAAACCAAGTTCATTGTACAGCATAAATAGAGGGTAGATACGCTATGTGTTTTTATAAACTCCTATTTTACTAATAACCAAATTACAGTAGAGTTCACATGACTATATCTACGATTATATCTGATATAATAGTAAGTAATTTCATAATACACCCTTATAAAGAGCAAATCAATATTTAATTTTAATTTAAATACACCTCGTGTTACAGTTAAATTTTGAAACGATGACTAATCTCAACGATTATATCATTTCAATACACCGCNNTAGTTTTTAGAATACAACTGTTGAGTTTACTATGGATACAAGGGCTTGACAATACTATTTTACATCTTTAGCTACTTTAGGCTTATAGAATCACTCAATTTGTCTACAAATCGCACAAATAGAGATAGTTTCTCTTGGAGATTCTCTGTCAATGAATCTATCCCATTCGCCAATGGCTCCAATTTTCGCCAACGTAATTCAGAGCCATAGGCATGCCTAAACATATGGCGAAAACGTCGGTATTCATCTAACTCTTCAGCTAGTTCCTTGGAGATAACACTCGGTCGAATATCTGGTATCTCAAGTGTCATTGATCGTAATAAC
>PKWS01000261.1 GCA_003132105.1 Desulfosporosinus sp. | reverse complement strand
GCGGGTATGCCAGCAGATGTGACCCTACAATAGAGGAGTGAGGACAATGAATCTGGCCATTGATTGCCAGGGCCTGGGCAAACGGTTTGGCACATACACAGCGGTTCAAGGGGTAACCTTTCAGATCCCTCCCGGGACAATATTGGGTTTTGTAGGACCGAATGGGGCCGGTAAGACGACCATCATTCGTATGTTGTGCGGAGTCTTGCTGCCTACAGAGGGTCAAGCGACTGTGCTTGGTTTTGACGTTCTGACTCAGCCCGAGGAAATCAAACAACGGATCGGTTATATGTCCCAAAAGTTTAGCCTGTATGAAGATCTAACTGTGGGCGAGAATCTTAATTTTTATGCTGGGGTGTACAGTCTACGAGGGAAAATCGCTCGAGCTGAGAAAACGCGGGTGATTGAACTGATCGACTTGGGGGACAGAACGTCGCAACTGGTCTCTTCCCTCTCCGGTGGCTGGAAGCAACGGGTGGCTTTAGCCTGCGCTTTACTGCATAATCCACAACTGCTCATCTTGGATGAGCCGACGTCTGGGGTGGATCCGGTCTCCCGACGAGTTTTTTGGGATTTGATCCATCAACTGGCCAAAGAAGGAATGACCGTGTTGGTCAGTACCCACTATATGGATGAAGCTGCCACCTGTGATTTTTTGGGCTTTGTCTTCTACGGGAGGTTAATTGCATTTGGCTCGCCGGAGGAGATGAAGAAAAGAGAAGCAAAGGATAATCTGGACGATCTCTTCATTTATTATGTCGAAAATGAAGCTTCGGATGACCCTCGAAACCTTACGATTAAAAAAGGAGGGCGAGGCTAATGCAACGATTTTCCTGGGTGCGGTTTATAGCGGTATTGAAAAAGGAGTTCATTCACATCCTGCGGGACCGTGCCAGCTTAGTCATGTCTATTGGCATGCCGATCGGGATGCTCCTCTTGTTTGGCTATGCGGTGAACACGGATGTGGAGCACCTTCCTACGGTGGTTTGGGACCAATCGCAAACGACCGATAGCAGGGATTTTATTACTTCGTTGCGTAACACCCAGTATTTGAACCCCGATAATTTCGTTCAGGGCTATAAGCAGATTGCCGACTACCTGGACAGTGGAAAAGCCAGGGTGGCAGTCATCATCCCACCGAATTACGGAAAAAATTTACAGGGAAATGTTCAGGCCAACGTTCAGGTTTTGGTGGACGGGTCAGATCCCACCGTAGCGCGGGCAGCGATGTCCGCGGTTCAAATGCTGGGTCTGAATAAATCGCTGCAGCTTCAAAATGAACGCCTTGTCGCCATGGGCACGGCTGGAAGTATGGGCACACCTCTCAATATTGAGACTAGGGTCTGGTATAATCCAGATATGAAATCGTTGATCTTTAACATTCCCGCCTTAATCGGTTTAATCCTGCAAAATGTGATAGCCATGTTGACCTCGTTTTCCATTGTACGGGAAAAGGAACGTGGCACTATGGAGCAATTGGTAGTGACCCCTATCCGCTCCCTGGAATTGCTAATGGGTAAGCTCCTGCCATTCGTGTTCATCGGATTTGTGTCACTGTCCCTGATTCTGGCAACTGGAATTTTCTGGTTTGGAGTTGTGCCGATAGGAAGCATTCCGCTCCTTGTCCTCTTGTCCACTATTTTCTTGTTTACCATTCTAGCGATCGGACTTTTGATCTCCAGCGTTGCTAAGACTCAGCTCCAGGCCATGCAAATGACGTTCATCCTGATCTTGCCGTCCATCCTTTTATCTGGTTTTGTCTTTCCTAGGGAAACAATGCCTAGGTTGTTGCAACTCTTGGGCGGGCTATTACCGCTAACTTATTTTCTGGAAATCGTGCGGGGTATCTTCCTCAAAGGGGTGGGGATCCAGTATCTTTGGCAGGACACACTAACGTTATGTGCTTTTGCAATTATTTTGTTGGCCATCGCAGCTAAAAAGTTTAAGAAAAATTTAGATTAAGCTTAGTGAACTCGTTCAACTAAAGTTGAACATCGAGACTCCGGTGGGGGAGTCTACCCCCGCCGAAGCAGAGTACGGGGTACTACACCCACTTGTAAAAATGGGTGTCTAACAGATTGGAACAATAAGATGTTTTGCGATTTTACTAAGCAGTTAGATTAAGAAGATGGTATATTATAGCTATGGCCCCGGAAGTAAGTAGGAAATAGTCCGTCTGAGTGCAAATAAGGAGAACAAAACATGCTAATACCATCGAAACGTCTAGACTGTTTAGGAGCGTCAGTTTTTAGCGAAATGGACAACTTGAGACTTGAATTGGAAAAAGCAGGAAAACATCTAATTAATCTTAGCATAGGCAGTCCAGACCGAGCCCCAGCGATAGAAATCCGCCAGGTTCTCAGTCAGGCGGTATTTGACGAAACCCAATATGGGTATACCCTAACTCGAGGAACAGAAGAATTCCGCAAGGCCTGTGCGGCATGGTATCTAGAACGATTCGGAGTGACGCTGAATCCCGAAACTGAGGTACTGCCTCTAATGGGTTCTCAGGATGGACTGGCTCACATTTTCTTAGCTTATATTGATCCAGGCGATTTGGCACTAATTCCCGATCCAGGGTATCCGATTTATACCGCTGGTCTGATGCTAGCCGGTGGGGAGAAAGTTGCGGTCCCACTATTAGAGAAAAATGGTTTTTTACCAGATCTTAGCAAGATTGATCCTGACATAGCCCGGAAAGCAAAACTAATGTTCTTGAATTATCCGAATAACCCCACTGCAGCAGTGGCGCCACTTTCATTTTTTGAGGACGTCGTGGAGTTTGCTAAAGAGAATGATCTTCTCATCTGTCATGATGCAGCTTATTCCGAATTGGCGTTTGAAGGGTATAGGCCTGTGAGTTTTTTACAAGCTCAAGGGGCAAAGGAAGTGGGAGTTGAATTCCATTCCGTCTCCAAGACGTATAACTTAGCGGGAGCGCGCTTAGGATTCGTCGTAGGAAATTCTGAGGCTATTAGTACTCTCTCTCAACTCAAAGCGAATATCGATTATGGGGTATTCCGTCCGGTCTTGACAGCGGGGGCCTATGCACTCAGATCTGCGCAGGACTCAATTGAAGAAAATCGGAGCGCTTATCAGAGACGTCGCGATCTCCTGATAGAGGGCTGTGCGTTAGCTGGTTGGGCCATGCCGACTCCACAGGGTTCAATGTTTATCTGGGCACCTGTGCCTACTAAACAGGACTCATTTTCCTTCGCGATTGCTTTGGCCCGTGAAGCGGGTGTAATTGTGGTGCCGGGGGTAGGCTTTGGAGAGTATGGTGAGGGGTATGTGCGGGTGGCTATGGTTCAAGAGGAAAGCGTCCTGAGGGAAGTAGTTCGGCGAATTCAACAGTTTTTAAAGCCACTAGGAGGATTAATATGCAACAATTAGAACCATTTTATGAAAAGAAATTGACATGTATTTTTTGCGATAAGCCATTTACTTCGTTGAGAGTGCGTTCGCGCTTTTCGATACCCTATCAGGTCGACAGCGACTTTTGCCCCCATTATCGAGAAGGAAATTATGATCCCCATTTGTATTTTGTTAATGTCTGCCCAGAATGTGGTTTCTCCTTTTCCGAAGAGTTTTCAAAACAATTTCCAAAAGGAACTAAGGAAATCATTCGTGATCAAATTACTGGGCATTGGACAAAAAGGAACTTTGGTCAGGTGAGGGACATCCAACACGCGTTAGAATCCTATAAACTGGCTATTTTAGCTGGGTCTCTAAAGAAAGAAAAAAATGCCGTTCTCGCAGGACTTTGTCTTCGGCTGGCCTGGCTCTACCGGTCGGAAAACAATTCGGAGCAAGAAAAGCGTTTTATGGGAATGGCACTTAACGCTTATGAAGAATCGTTTGTTCTTTCGGATTTTGTGGGCACATCGATGTCTGAGTTAAAAGTGCTGTTTATGATTGGAGAGCTAAGTCGTCGCATGGGGGAATATCAAAAAGCGGTATCTTACTTTTCTAAAGTCATTCAACATAAAGATGCCAAAGACGAACAGAAAATGGTTAATATGGCACGAGAACAATGGAGAGTGACTGTGGAAGAGAAGCGTCAAATTGGGGAGGAATAAACCTTTGGAATTAAATCAAGTCATTGCTAAGGAACTTGGTCTAAAGATAACCCAGGTCAAAGAAGCGGTAAACTTATTGGATGGGGGAAATACCATCCCTTTTATTGCCCGCTACCGAAAGGAAGCAACCGGGGAACTTGATGAAAATGTGCTGCGCGATATCGTAGAGCGTTTAGACTATTTGCGACGTTTGGAACAGCGGAAAACGGAAGTAGTGCGCCTGATTGACGAACAGGGAAAGCTTACGGAAGAACTGTCTGCTCAAATTACGGCGGCAACTGTGCTTCAAGACATCGAAGATCTCTATCGACCTTATAAGCAAAAACGCCGTACGCGGGCAACTATTGCCAAAGAAAAGGGCCTAGAGCCTTTGGCAACGTGGTTGTTAGCTCAATATCCTGGAGTTAGAGTAGATCCCCAAGCAGAGGCAGAAAAGTATTTGAATGAGGAGTTAGAAGTAAATTCTACTGAGGAAGCTCTTGCTGGGGCGATGGATATTATCGCAGAAACCATCGCGGATGATGCCACCCTTCGTAAACGGATCAGGGAAGAGACTTTCCGCATTGCGGATGTGGTGGCTGCTTCTGTGGCGAAGAAAGCCAAAGAGCGCTCCTCTTTCGAGATGTATTATGATTACCGGGAACCTGTGCGAAAGATTCCGCCGCATAGGATTTTGGCATTGAACCGTGGGGAAAAAGAAGAGTTTTTATCCGTCAAGATCGAAGCACCGGTAGAAACCCTCCATAGAATTATTGAATTGCGTTATGTTAAGACGGGACCGTGTGCTTCGTTGGTCCAAAAAGCGGCACTTGATGCGTATAAGCGATTGATCGAGCCTTCCATTGAACGGGAAGTTCGTGCTGAGCTTTCCGATCGTGCAGAAGAACAAGCGATAAAGGTATTTGCGGCTAATCTACGACAGCTTTTACTTCAGCCGCCAGTTAGGGGGAAAATGGTTCTGGGACTCGATCCTGGATTCAGGACAGGGTGTAAGTGGGCGGTTGTCGATGAGACGGGAAAGCTCCTTCAAGTTGGCGTGATTTATCCTCATTCTGGAAAGAGCAAACGAGAAGAAGCCAAAGCTATTTTGCGGAAGGCGATTGCTGAGTATGATGCCAATATAATTGCCATCGGGAATGGGACAGCCTCAAGGGAAACAGAAGAAGTCGTGGCTGAAGTGATTCGAGAAGACGCGATTTCCACCGAATTTATCCTAGTGAGCGAAGCTGGGGCCTCCGTGTATTCAGCTTCTAAATTAGCGGGCGAAGAATTTCCTGACTTTGATCTTTCCTTGCGGAGTGCAGTGTCCATTGCCAGGCGGCTTCAAGATCCCCTCGCAGAATTGGTGAAGATTGAACCCAAAGCAGTAGGTGTGGGACAGTATCAACACGATGTACAGCCTAAACGGTTGGA
>PKWS01000398.1 GCA_003132105.1 Desulfosporosinus sp. | reverse complement strand
CGAATACTCACCGTTTTTAGAGGTGGTGTCCAGTCTCCACGTTTTGCTGGAACCCAAACATCATCTGGAGCGACTCACTTGGGCTAGGGAAACCGAGGCTTTACTTTTTCCTACCCTGAAACAGCTCATTGTCGATCTTGGACTGGCCTCTAACGATTGGCTAAACCTGTTTGACCTTCATGACATCTGTGATTTTCGGGAATCCTCAGTGGAAGAGGGGATCGAAAAACTTCAGAGGGTGGATGAGCGGCAGTTTGTGTATTGCTTATTGGGGCAGGTAATGTCAATGGAACACGTCGACTTGTGGCTACAGGGTAACGAAGTAGAGAGGAATCAATGGACGAAGCGACTGATGGATCTGCTTCGAAAGCCAGCAACTCTGCGTAGGCAATTCGCAGAAGTGTTAGGTACATATTATCAGGAATATTTCTCCAAAGAACTGCGCCGAATAGAGCCGTGGCTGATTTCTTCGGTACGAACTTTTCAGGAGAAGCTGCGAAAAGCGCCTATAGAGGCGATGGAAGCGATCCATCCGCGTTTCATCCTCAGGGATCAGGAACTCCTTTTTCATAAAGCTCATACCTGGCGTTTTCCCTACACAGGGCTTTCCAAAATTATTGTACACCCTTCCACGTATATTGCGCCCCATCTCTTAATGGGAACGTTTGAGTCAACGGTCAGCGTGGGGTATGCGGTGACTGTTCCTGGGGCAGACAGAGTGGATGCTGTCCCCAAAGATTTGCTAGGAATCATGAACGCGATGTCGGATGAGACCCGAATGAAGATTCTAAGACAGGTATTTTATCACCCCTACTGTACCCAACAGTTGGCAGAAATGTACAGCCTTTCAGAAGCAACCGTTTCCAAACATTTGAAGGTCTTAAATCAAGCAGGGTTAGTGTACAGTGAACGCAAGGGAAATTATATGCCCGAAAAACAGGTAACCTTACCCTGTTTTAAAAACCGGTTTCTCCCACCAAACGCATCACTTAGCTGATGTTAATAGTAGTATTACTTGTCAACATGCTGATAAGTAAACAGATATTGCCAGGTACTGCAAGGAGGATATAGAAAAAATTCATGTCTCGTAGGGAA
The DNA here is from genome assembly GCA_003132105.1 of Desulfosporosinus sp. GTDB lineage: Bacteria > Bacillota > Desulfitobacteriia > Desulfitobacteriales > Desulfitobacteriaceae > Desulfosporosinus. The sequence goes on along the minus strand of PKWS01000398.1, from coordinate 13,245 downwards.
TAATTAAGACCTCCAAATTGGAGGTCTTTAATATATATTCATTATTGACCTTTATACTTGTCATCTCCAAACCACTCTTTATGAAGAGGATTATTGGGGTTTAATCCGATCATGCCATCTCTACCTGTTAAGGTATCGGCTTTTGCGCTTATTTTGATGAAATCACAATTTTGGAGGCGGATATGGGGTCAATAATTTCCCGAGTTAGGATAAAGTGGTTTGTATTAGTAACCATTATATGTTTTTTGGTCGTGGCGATATATATTTTATCGCCGTTTCCGAACAGCGAATCTATTTCATTGGACACTCAGAAGAAATTCGAAGTACCTATACATACTCACTTCGAACTCCAAGGGAAAAATCAGTGCGCAGCGTATTCTACTGCTTTTGTTTTAAGAAACTCAGGTACACAAACTAAAGGTAGTGAGGTTTATGCTGAAATTCCTTTCAAAGTTCCTATTTCGGGGTATGTTTTGCCAAAGGGAGTAATTTCATATCTTCAGTTCCAAGGACTAAAACCAATGATTTATAAAGGGGATCTGTCTTCACTCAAGGCAAGACTTGTCAAAGGGAAGGCTCCGGTTATAGTATTGGTTGGAAATGGACTTTTTTGGCAGCATTACATGACATTAGTAGGGTTTGATGATGACAAAAGTGAGCTATATTTCGTCGATTCTAACAAAGCGAATGACGAAAATGGAGAGCTGCCAGGAAATAGGACTATGACAAATGACTATTTTCTAAAATGGTGGAGCAATGGGCTACCAATTTTTAATCACGTCTATATAACGGTGAGGGAAAGAACGTAACATTGTCTATATCTTCAAATGACGAGGAGTGGGTTGCTTGAAGTTAAATGCTCTTTTTCACTCTGAGCGTCCGGTCAGTCGTTCAGAATTACGCATGTTTCTAGGAAAGTTGTACTTTACTTGGCGATGTTATTTTCAGTGGATATTTAACAGATCAATCAAGTATGCTGCTATTATCAAGGATATTCCTCTGCCTTATATTATATCCACCCATAGTACGCCCTTGTACAGACAGCTGCGAGATGTAGATATGTGGCTCCAGCAAAACAAGGTAACTAATCTAAAACTGGCTGCGGTCAAAATAAACGGTCTAATATTAAAGCCAGGTGAAACATTTTCACTCTGGCGTCTAGTTGGTAAACCTACAAAGGCAAGAGGATTTAAGAAAGGAATGGTTCTAACAAACGGATCGTTTGGTCCGGGGGTGGGAGGGGGTCTCTGTCAACTCTCCAATCTCATCTATTGGATGGCAATCCATACACCGTTAACTGTTACTGAACGGTGGCGGCATACACATGACGTCTTCCCTGATAGCAACCGGACACAGCCCTTCGGAAGTGGGGCTACAGTTGTTTACAACTACATTGACCTTCAAATCAAGAACGATACCTCCCAAAACTATCAACTCTTGATATGGATGAGTGACTTGGAACTACACGGAGAATGGAGAAGTGAACAGTCGAGTACTCTAAATTATGAGGTTTATGAAAGTAACCATCTAATTTCCCAAGAGTGGTGGGGTGGGTACATGCGTCATAATGCGATCAGGCGAAGAGTTTTTGACATTGACAACAAGCAAGTCGGCGATGATTTTATCACAGAGAATCACGCAATTATGATGTATGAACCGATGCTTCCAGAATACATTGAGACTGTTTAAGCATCCATCTGGGGCAGAAGTACTCTGCGGAACATGCTTGTGGGCCGTGGTAAATAATTTGCATATAATATAAGTATATTGTACAATATACTGTACAGGAGGTGTTATTCATGTTAGCTGTAAATTACTCCAGTGTACGGGAAAACTTTAAAACTTATTGTGACAAAGCCAATAATGATTTTGAGACTATTGTCATCACCCGTAAGCAAGGAGGCAACGTCGTAATGCTTTCAGAAGCTGAATATAACAACATCATGGAGAATCTTTACGTTCGTAGTAATAAGAAGACCTATGATAGGCTTATGGAATCAATTGCTCAATTAAAGGCTGGTAGAAGTCAAGCAAGGGAACTTCTCGATGAATAAGGTTTTTACTGACATTGCATGGGATGATTACCTTTACTGGCAAGCCACAAATAAAAAAATACTCAAAAAAATCAATACTCTTATTCAAGACATTGAACGAAATGGAAATGAAGGATTAGGAAAACCTGAATCTCTCAAACATGAATTATGTGGCTTATGGAGCAGGAGGATAACGCTTGAGCATAGACTTATCTATAAGATTGATGATGAGCAGATTTATATCCTACAGTGTAGAGGACACTACGACTAAAGATAAGAGCCAAATGATCGAACATTTGCAAAACAAAAAGAGTACAAAATAAGAGCAGAAATCACTTGCGGATTTCTGCTCTTATTTTGTATACTAGCCATTACTCTGGGAGCTCTTCACTGGCCAGCAACCGCTCTAGGATTTCCGGCTTAGGTGTGAGATATAATGTCCAGTTTTGATCGTAGATCACCATTCCAGGCTTAGCCGAATTAGGCTTCTTGATCTGTTTGACATGTGTGTAATCAACGGGAACTTGAGAGGAACCGCGCGCTTGGCTGTAATAGATAGCGAGTGCAGCTGCTTCTTCTAGGGTGGTGTCATCCGGGAATTCTTCCCCATCTTCGAGGGGAATCAGGACGTGGGAACCTGGAATAATTTTGACATGGAGCCAAAGATCATTGGGTCTTCCTTTACGCATAGTCAACCAATCATTTTGGACATTATTTTTTCCGACATAGATGATTCTGCCTTGGCTTGAACGATAGACCCGAGGGTGAGGAACCTCCTTGGGAGCTTTTGCCTTCGCCTTCGATTTCGTATTGAGGCGGCCTTTTTTAGGTTTGAAGGTATCCCTTTTCAAGTGTTTTCCAGCTACATACCCTTGACCCACTAGCTCAACATGAATTTCATCAAGCTCTGTAAGGGTGGACGCCTGGTCCAAGCTGACCTGTAAGGAATCCAGGTATTTCACTTCCTCAAGTGCAGCTTCTTTGAGAGGCTTAGTTTGGCGCAGTGTGGCCTTCGCTTTGTTATAGCGCTTGTAATAGCGCTGGGCGTTGTCAATGGCGCTGATATGGGGATTGAGGGGAATAGTCACGGAGGACAGTGAGGGGTCATAATAATCTTCCACTGCCACTTCGGTCGATCCTAGAGAAATATGATAGAGGTTTGCGGTAAGGAGTTCTCCCCATTTTTGATACTCTAGACCGGACTTCGCGCTGGACATGGCTACGTCATATATTTTAAGTTTCTTGCTGAAATGGGAGTGCTGTTCTTGAACGACTTTTCGTAGAGAGCCTCGTTTCGATTCAAGGGTGTTATTGGTGGACTTTGACTGATAAAAGCCCGTGATCGCGTCATTCAACGATGGGACGGTTTCCATTCTTAACTCCTGATATTGTTGAAAGGGGGTAAAAGTGAACGCGACGGGAAGGGATGGGGGTGCAGACTTATAATAGAGGCACGGTGAAGTGGCGGCAACACCTTCGGGGTTGCTCAACCGGCGATAGGCCTGGAAAAGCCGTGCAAAATCTATAGCGCCGAGCTGATTGAGGTGAATTTCCGTAGTCAATCCAGCTTGGATGACGATTTCCCGTGCTAATTCCGGACTGATCCCGGCAAATTTGGAGAGAAGAATGTCAGTTATATGGCGATCTAGATCTTCCTCATATAGTGCCTGTCGCCATAGTTCTTCGTCCTCTAGGGGAGGCCGTTTTCCCTGAGAGGGGGGGGCTAGATAAGTCCGTCCAGGTAATACTTCGCGATAGCGGCTTAAGGCATGTGAATACCGTTTAAGGCCGTCGAGAATTACACCAGTCGCTGGGTCAACAAGGATGAGATTGCTGTGTTTCCCCATGATTTCCAAGTGAAGCTGCAGGGTGACTAAATCGCCTCGTTCGTTGTAATTTTGAATGTCAAAGGTCACAACTCGTTCCAACTCACTTTGATGGAGGCTGACAAGTTTACCACCCTCGAGATGTTTGCGCAGAATCATACAAAACATAGGCGGAGAGATCGGATTTTTCTTGTTTTCCTGGGTGAGGTGGAAGCGGGGGGAGGTTGCACTGGTACTAAGCAGGAGGCGCCTAGATCCCTGTTGCCTCAATAAAAAATGAATTTCATCCTTTTCCGGTTGGAAAACTTTATCTATACGTGCTCCAATAAGTTGTGGAGCTAGCTCGTTAACTAAATAGGCGAGGGTCACACCGTCTAAGGCCATATGAGAACTCCTTTCATTACTTCAATTGCTTTTTTTTAGTATAACACACTTGATCTGACGAGGCATTTTTCAACGCCTTTGGGAATAAGCATGTACTACAAAAGGGACAAAGCCTTTTAGATCTGTTAAAGCAAAAGGGAGGAAAAAAGGCATGCGACAACAGGCATGGCATGTATTGCCTTGGCTTGATGTGGCCAAGGTCTTGGATGTTCATCCAGGTAAAGGGTTGAGTGTTAAAGAAGTTCATCGTCGGTTACTAGAGGTCGGAAAAAACGTCCTAGCAGTAAAAAAAGGGGTTCACCCTGTTTTTTTGTTCCTGGGACAATTTAAGGATTTTATGGTATTGGTCTTACTAGCGGCCACTGTTGTATCCGGACTTCTGGGCGAAATAGCGGATGCTGTCACGATTTTGGCTATTCTGATTATTAATGCGATTCTCGGTTTTGTTCAGGAGTACCGCGCAGAGCGTTCCATGGAGTCCCTCCGTTCCCTCACAGCCCCGGAGGCACGGGTTTTGCGAGAAGGCATTGAGAGCCGAATTCCAGCCGTAGATGTTGTGCCTGGAGATATTGTAATTCTTGAGGCAGGGGATCGTATTCCGGCTGATGTACGGTGGATTCAGGCCGTCAATATGCAAGTGGAAGAGTCCGCACTCACGGGGGAATCGCATCCCGTGAGCAAAAGTATCTTGCCGATACAAGAAGAACTCACGCCTATGGCAGATCGTAAAAATATGGGGTATATGGGGACTTCTGTAGTTAATGGCCGGGGGGCTGGTGTTGTTGTGGCGACCGGGATGGAAACAGAAATGGGCGTCATTGCAGAAATGATCCAAAGTGTGGAGGATGAAGAAACACCCTTGCAAAAGCGTTTAGCTGAACTTGGTAAATGGTTGGTCCTAATAAGTTTTCTCGTTTGTACTGCGGTGGTGGTCACGGGGGTATTAAGAGGAGAGGACTTTTATAAAATGTTCTTGACCGGAGTGTCGTTGGCAGTGGCGGCGATTCCGGAAGGCTTACCAGCGATTGTCACCGTAGCTTTGGCGGTAGGGGTTCAACGAATGGTTAAGAGGCAGGCGATCATAAGGAAACTGCCAGCCGTTGAAACCTTGGGCTGCGCGACGGTGATCTGTTCCGACAAAACGGGGACGCTGACCCAGAATGAAATGACAGTACGCCAAATTTACTCGGATGGACGAAGAATCAGCGTTTCTGGACAAGGGTATGATCCCAAAGGGGATTTTAAGGGCGCTGATCAGGAGAAAGAGCGGGATCCTCTTCATGCAGCGTTAAAGATTGCAGCACTTTGCAACAATTCCATGTTGACCAAGAAAGGGGCTCAAGTTCCCGGTCTCTTTCGATCTAAGGTAAATGATGCTCCATGGGGCATTGAGGGGGATCCGACTGAAGGGGCCATGCTGGTGGCTGCCGCCAAAGCAGGGATATGGCGAGAGGTTTTGGAACGCAAACAAGAGCGAATTGGAGAGCTGCCCTTTGACTCGGACCGGAAACGTATGAGTGTTGTATATAAGACAAAGGCGGGGCGTATGGCCTATGTCAAAGGGGCTCCGGACGTGGTTCTGAAACTTTGTCGACAAGAGTTGACGGAGCAAGGGGTTGTGGAACTGTCAGCTGAACGAAGGCGACACATCATGCGTGCTAACGATGAAATGGCGCGGCATGCTCTCCGCATCCTGGCAGTTGCCGAAAGACCAATGTCAGAGTCAGAACCCCTTGATGAGCATGTCGAAGAAGGGTTGACTTTTGTCGGACTGTTGGGGATGATTGATCCTCCGCGAGCCAGTGCTGTCAAAGCGATAAAAGTTTGTCGGCAGGCCGGTATTATACCTGTCATGATTACGGGCGATCATCGCTTAACCGCAGAAGCTGTCGCCCATGAGTTGGGGATTTTACGCGGAACGGGTGGAGGAATCATCACTGGAGAAGAGCTTGAGAGAATGTCTGATCGGGAGTTAAGCGAGTGTGTGATGGATATTTCCGTCTATGCCCGCGTGACACCGAAAGATAAACTGAGAATTGTGCGTGCCTTTAAAAAACTTGGGCAAGTGGTTGCAATGACAGGGGACGGAGTGAATGATGCTCCTGCGGTCAAAGAAGCTGATATCGGGGTGGCTATGGGCTTAACTGGTACGGATGTAACGAAAGAAGCTTCGGCTATGGTTTTGGGCGATGATAATTTTGCAACAATCGTGGCTGCTGTTGAAGAGGGTCGTGGGATTTACGACAACATTCGAAAGTTTATTCGTTACTTACTTTCCTGTAATTTAGGAGAAGTCCTAACGATGTTTATAGCGACACTTGTGGGTCTACCACTTCCGTTGTTGGCTATTCAAATCCTCTGGGTTAATCTCGTCACAGACGGCTTGCCAGCAATGGCACTAGGGGTTGACGGAGCTGAACCAGGCATTATGAATCGTCCACCTAGGGCTCCGGGAGAGAGTATTTTCGCGAGAGGGTTGGCCAGTAAAATAGGGATACGAGGGACCATGATCGGACTTGGAACACTTCTGGTGTTCGTGGCCGCCCTCTTTATGGGGGTGAACATGTTAAGTGCACGAACTATGGCCTTTACTACTCTAGTGTTCTCTCAGTTGTTCCATGTCTTTGATTGCCGATCTGAAGAACGAGGTATCTTCGAAGTGGGTCTATTTACTAATCCTTACCTAGTAGGAGCGGTGCTGATTTCTACGATTATGCAACTCAGCGTCATTTATTTCCCTTCGTTACAAGCGATCTTTAAGACCGCCCCCCTAGTTAGTTGGCAATGGATTTTTATCCTGTGTGTGGCGGGTGGTCCGTCCGTCCTAATTGGATTTGTTCGACTTATAAAGAACAGTTGGCAAGGAAAAACAGTCATAGCAAAGGTATAGGTGTTGGGGCACGTAGGGGCACGCTGCATGACGGGAAGGGGCACGATGTATCGTGCCCCTTCTAAAGTATAATGTATATCTCTTTTCATCATCGTGTATACTTGCTTCAAATGGTTGACCCACTTCATTTAGCGTAGTATTCTTTTAAGAGATAATACGTACGATATAGGAAGCTTTCTTTATTCGATGGCTAACCGCCACTAACACTCACACTTCTTAAGTGAGAGATAAGTGGCGCTGAGTCATCGGAGGGAGTTACAGGAGGGGGGTACACAATGAAATTTATTAAAATGCATGGTCTGGGAAATGATTTTATTTTCCTGGACCATTTTTCTGTTGGAGCGGACCAGGATTACCCGAAGTTAGCCAAGAAGCTCTGCCACCGGCACTTTGGTATAGGCGGGGACGGATTAATCTTAATTCTGCCTTCGAAAGTCGCAGATGCCCGGATGCGTGTCATTAATTCAGACGGATCTGAACCTGAAATGTGCGGTAATGGCATCCGATGTTTCGCGAGATATGTATACGATCAGGGGATTGTCACGCATAACCCAATGCGTGTGGAAACTCTCGCTGGCGTCTTGACGATTCATTTAATTGTTAAAGGGGCTCAGGTTCAAGGGGTGCGAGTAGATATGGGTGAGCCCATTTTGCGGGCAGACCTCATTCCAGTTTTAGGACAAGGAGAACCTGTGGTGGGAGAGACTCTTGAAGTGTTAGGGGAAACGTTCCAATATACTGCCGTTTCCATGGGAAATCCGCACTGTGTTATCTTTGTAGAGGATTTCGCCACGCTGGATTTTGAACGTCTTGGCCCGGCGATTGAGAAGCATTCTTTGTTTCCACGTAAGACCAATGTCGAGTTTATAGAGGTCAATTCGCCGAAGGATTTGACCATGAAAGTCTGGGAACGGGGTGCTGGACCGACACTGGCTTGCGGGACAGGCGCTTGCGCTTCTGCTGTTGCTGGGGTGCTCAATCATAAAACAGAACGCGCAGTGACTGTTCATCTGCCGGGTGGAGATCTATTTATTGAATGGGGATTAGACAATCACGTCTATATGACCGGCCCCGCGACGTATGTGTTTAAGGGCGAATGGTTGGACATAAGGTAATAAAGGAGGATTTTTTTATTTATGGAAGAAGCACAACGGATACAGTCATTACCCCCGTATTTATTTGCGCGGATCGACGAAAAGATTGCAAATGCCAAGGCAAAAGGGGTAGATGTCATTAGCCTGGGGATCGGAGATCCGGATCTTCCAACTCCAAATCATATTATCGATGAGCTGGTAAAAGCTGCGCATGATCCGGAAAATCATCGCTATCCTTCTTATGTAGGAATGTTGGAGTTTCGCCAAGCGGTAGCGGAGTGGTATAAACGGCGGTCTAATATCGTCCTTGATCCGAAAAAAGAAGTGGTTACACTTATCGGATCTAAAGAAGGGATAGCCCATATTGCACTTTGTTATCTGAACCCAGGCGATGTTGCCTTGATCCCGGATCCTGGCTATCCGGTATATGGCGTAGGGACCTTACTTGCAGGAGGCGTTCCCTATACAATGCCACTCAAGGAAGAGAATGGCTTCTTGCCTGATTTAGACACGATCCCAGAAGATGTTGCCCAGAAGGCAAAGCTTATGTTCTTGAATTATCCTAATAACCCTACCAGTGCGGTTGCGGATGAAAGCTTCTATGTGAAGGTCATTGCCTTCGCTAAAAAATATGATATCATAATCTGCCATGATGGTCCTTACTCGGAAATCGCGTTTAAGGGATTTAAGCCTTTGAGCTTTCTAGAGGTTCCAGGGGCTAAGGAAGTTGGGATTGAATTCCATTCAATGTCCAAAACCTACAATATGACGGGTTGGAGAATCGGCTGGGCAGCAGGAAATGCAAGGATTATTGAAGCTCTTGGCCGTATCAAATCGAACATTGACTCGGGAGTTTTTCAGGCTATCCAAGAAGCTGCTATCGAAGGGCTTCTGGGGAGTCAGGACATAATCCAAGAAAATTGCAAGATATATCAGGAACGACAAGATATCGTTATCGAAGGTTTGACTGCTTTAGGGTGGAGCGTGGAAAGGCCTAAGGCTACGATTTACGTTTGGCCAAAAGTACCCAAGGGATTCTCCTCAACTTCTTTCTGTGAATTAGTCTTAGATAAGACCGGTGTAGTACTTACCCCTGGCAACGGCTATGGGGAATATGGTGAGGGTTACTTCCGTATTTCGCTTACCATTAATACGGAACGACTCCGAGAAGCGTTAAGGCGAATACGGGACAACTTGGGGAACTTTGAATTTTAATGAGTAATTCGATAACGCAAGGTATTTAATGACAGGCGCATCTTTTTAGGAAGATGCGCCTGTCATCAATAGTTGCATTCTGGTATAATACAGAGAGAAGTTGTTAATTTAAGTTGCCAAAAAACTAGCACGTATTGGTAATAAATTATGAAGGGGTGAATAGTCCCGGTTGATCGGGGTTAAATCGGGAGGCAAATGGCAAATAGCATGACGGGATTCGGGCGGGGTGAAGCAAACGGAAGCGGTTATCAGTTTTCTATCGAGCTGAAATCGGTTAATCATCGGTTTTTAGAGATCATAGTGAAAACACCACGTCATTTAACAGGTTTTGAAGAACGAATACGTAAAACGTTACAAGGGAAGTTCCAGCGTGGTCGGATTGAAGTGTATGTTAATGTGGCGGAAACAGAAGAACGAAAGAGATCGGTGAAGGTTGACAATGATTTAGCACTGTCGTATGATAAGACATTGAAAGATCTCGCCTTAACTCTACATACAGCGTATGAAACGGATATTTACCGTTTAGTCAGTTTTCCAGAGGTTCTTTCGGTTGAGGAACCTGAGATTGATCTTGATACTTTGTGGGGAGCGTGCGCTGAGGCACTTAGGATAGCCTCCGATAGTTTCGGGCAAATGCGCCGTATTGAAGGAGAAAAATTAACGTTCGATCTACTCCTTAGGCTTGATCTCATTTCAGAGTATCTCCAACTGATTGCTCAGCGCGCACCCTATGTCGTGACAGATTATAAAGAACGCTTGCAGGACCGCATTCAGACGCTCTTGGGCGAGGTCGAATTGGATGCGACTCGATTAGCGAACGAAGTAGTTTACTTTGCAGATCGCGCATCGATCACGGAAGAGTTGGTTCGCTTTGACAGTCATTTAGCTCAAGGGCGCGATGCGCTGAGAAGTAACGACTCGGTGGGACGCAGACTTGATTTTTTAGTTCAGGAAATGAACCGAGAAATCAATACCATTGGTTCAAAAGCCAATGATTTAAAGATTGGGCAACAGGTAGTTAGTGTAAAAAGTGAATTGGAAAAAGTGCGCGAGCAAATCCAGAATCTAGAGTAATGGAGGATTCATCTTGGATATTAAGCTCATTAACATCGGGTTTGGCAATATCGTATCTGCGAATCGAATTATATCAATTGTGAGCCCGGAATCCGCCCCGATCAAACGTATTATTCAAGAAGCACGGGATGCTGGTATGCTCATTGATGCGACTTATGGTCGACGTACACGCGCTGTGATTATCTGTGATAGCCATCATGTGATTCTTTCTGCTGTCCAACCTGAAACAGTGGCTAATCGTCTTTCCACAAAAGAGTCCAATACACACATAGAAGATCCGGTAGACTAGGGGTGTAGAGTGGAAAAAAATTATGGACTGTTAATTGTTTTATCTGGCCCTTCTGGGGCAGGCAAAGGGACGATTTGTGATGAACTTCTGCGCAAAATGCCCAACCTGAGATATTCTGTCTCGTCGACGACACGAAGCCCTCGCCGGGGTGAAGTGGAAGGGGTCCATTATTATTTTCGTCCGCGGCAGGAATTTGAAGCGATGCTCGCACGTGACGAATTGTTGGAATGGGCCGTGTTTTGTGATAATTATTATGGAACACCACGATTTGCTGTTGAGCAAGCGCTACAAGAAGGACTGGATGTTATTTTAGAGATTGAAATTCAAGGGGCGTTGCAAATCAAAAAACGGTTTCCTCAAGGTGTATTTACCTTTATTGTTCCGCCTTCCATGGATGTTCTCTCTGAACGTATTCACAAACGCGGAACGGAGACTGAGGAAGTCATCCAGAAACGTTTAGCTACGGCAGTACAGGAACTAGGATATGTGAGTGAGTATGATTACGTAGTCATTAATGATGAAGTTCCGGTGGCCGTTGATAAACTAAAGAGTATTCTTGTAGCGGAAAAATGCCGGGTAAAACGAAAACCGTTTGTTTTTAAAGGGGGATTTTAAATTGAAACAACCTTCACTTGATCTGTTAATGAATAAGGTGGATAGCAAGTACACGTTGGTCGTCGTGGTTGCCAAGCGGGCCCGTACAATAATGGAAGAGGCAAAGCATGAGGGCTTAGCTAAGGGTATCAAGCCGGTCAGTATTTCATTAGAGGAGATTTCTCACTCAAAGTTCACCTATGAATGTACCCCGGAAGAAATTGAGTAATGTTAACAGAGAGAAAAATTCTCGTTGGAGTTACCGGCGGAATTGCAGCTTATAAAGCAGCGGAAGTTGTTAGGCGCTTACGTAAGTTGCATGCACAAGTACACGTCGCGATGACGAAGTCTGCAACAGAATTTATCACTCCACTTACCTTTCGAAGTCTTTCGGCGAACCCGGTGTATTTAGATCTTTTTGGCGAGCCTAAACTTTGGAATATAGAGCATATAGCCTTGGCGGAGCATGTTGATGCAGTCATTGTTGCTCCTGCTACGGCCAATATATTGGCTAAGATGGCGATGGGGTTGGCAGATGATTTTCTTTCGACGGTTCTTTTAGCTACCCGCGCACCGATTTTTGTGGCACCGGCTATGAATCATGCGATGTATCACCATCCTGCGACACAAGCCAATTTGGCACTCCTCAAGGATCGTGGGATCCACGTCGTTGGCCCTGACACAGGCTTTCAAGCGTGTGGAACAGATGGGGACGGACGAATGAGTGAACCGTTGGAGATCGTTGAATCCTTGGCTCGGTTTTTCACTGGGTCGGATTGGTTAAAAGGTAAAAAAGCCCTAGTGACTGCGGGTGGAACCCAAGAACCGCTTGATCCAGTTCGCTATCTAGGTAACAGGAGTTCTGGGCGGATGGGGTATGCCATCGCTCAAGCGCTACAAGAAGCCGGAGCAGAGACCATCCTTGTCAGTGCACCCACGGATTTACCAACTCCTCATGGAGTGACACGGATATCAGTGCAGACTGCCTTGGAGATGTACGATGCAGTCCTAGGGCTTTTCCCCGAAATGGATGTTGTCATTAAGGCAGCAGCAGTTGCGGACTATCGCCCATCGGTTGAGGCTGAACAAAAGATTAAGAAAACAGGGACAAGCCGTATACTTGAGTTGGTCCCGAATCCGGATATTTTAGCTGAACTTGGGCGGAAGAAGACATCCCAGATTCTTGTTGGGTTTGCAGCTGAGACGGAGAATCTCTTGGCTAACGCCCAACATAAAATGCAAACGAAGAACGTCAATCTCCTAGTAGCGAATGATATCACTAAACCCGGCGCCGCCTTTGGTAGCCCAACAAACATTGTCAGTTTTCTCTTTCCTGACGGAAGAAGAATAGATTTCCCTAAGATGAGCAAACTTGAGGTTGCTCGACATCTCGTTAGTGAGGTTGCCAGGCTCCTCGGTATAGAAACAAAGGAGTGAACTAAATGGTTAGAAAATTATTTACATCCGAGTCTGTGACCGAAGGGCATCCTGATAAGATTTGTGATCAAATTTCAGATGCCATATTGGATGCCATTTATGCGTTAGATCCTAATGCTCGAGTGGCTTGTGAAACGACCGTAACAACAGGATTGGTCCTTGTCAGCGGTGAGATCACGACTTCGTGTTATGTGGATATTCCTCATGTTGTCAGGGAGACGATTCGTTCAGTGGGTTATACTCGGGCCAAATATGGCTTTGATGCTGATACCTGCGCAGTGTTAACCTCGATTGGTGAACAATCCGCTGATATCGCGTTGGGTGTTAATAGGGCTTTAGAAGCGAAAACTGGCGAAATGACCGATAGTGATATTGAAGCGATCGGAGCCGGAGATCAGGGTATGATGTT
>PKWS01000396.1 GCA_003132105.1 Desulfosporosinus sp. | reverse complement strand
CCTTAACTCGGTTTTTTTTGCTATAATGTAGTTAGATGAAATAGGATTGTTAACTATAAGGAGATGCTCGTCTTTATGATGGAAAAAGCCTCGCGTGTACTGCAAAAGTATTTTGGATATACCCAATTCCGGGATGGACAGCAAAAGGTGATTGAAAGTTTACTCCGGGGTAAGAATACATTAGCCATTATGCCAACAGGGGCGGGGAAATCGCTTGCTTACCAAATCCCTGCTCTATTGTTTGAGGGAACTACACTTGTCATTTCACCGTTGATTTCCTTGATGAAAGATCAAGTGGATGCCCTGCAACAATACGGGGTTCCGGCAACCTTTATTAACAGTTCGCTCTCCATTAAAGAAACCAGGTCTCGGATTGAAAAAGCGGAACGTGGGGAATATAAGCTTCTATATGTAGCCCCAGAACGCTTGGAGTCGGAAAGTTTCCGTAACCTTCTGGAGTCCTTGAATGTCTCCTTCGTGGCGATTGATGAAGCCCATTGCGTCTCTCAGTGGGGGCATGATTTTCGACCGAGCTACCTTCATCTGGGTCCTTTCCTCAAATCGTTTCCGCAGCAACCGCTGATTGGGGCTTTTACTGCGACAGCAACCGAGGAGGTTCAGACAGATATAATCCGACAGTTGGGGTTAAATGGACCCAACGTTTTTGTGACGGCTCTTAACCGTCCGAATCTTTCTTTTACAACGCTCCGAGGAGAAAACAAGAAGGCTTTTATTCTGGAGTATGCGCAATTGCATGCTGATCAGTCCGGGATTATTTACGTGGGGACTCGTAAAGAGGTGGACAACCTTCAGACGTTTTTATCTAAAAATGGTTTAAGAGCAGGTAAATATCACGCGGGGATGGGGGAAGAGGATCGTCAAAAGAGTCAAGAAGATTTCCTCTTCGATGAACGAACGGTTATGGTGGCTACTAATGCGTTTGGGATGGGAATTGATAAATCCAATGTTCGCTATGTAATCCATTATAATATGCCGAAAAATATGGAAGCCTATTACCAAGAGGCGGGACGCGCCGGGCGGGATGGAGAACCAGGGGAATGTCTTTTGTTGTTTTCTCCCCAAGATGTGGTACTGCAAAGATTTCTGATTGAGCAGACTATCTTTCAACCGGAACGAAAAATGAATGAGCTCAAGAAGCTGCAGGGGATGGTGGATTACTGTCATTCACCAAGGTGTTTGCGTAAGACGATTCTGGAGTATTTTGGGGAAGAAAATATTCAAGAGGAATGCGGCAACTGTAGTAATTGTAACGACGAACGTGAAATGGTAGATATAACTGTAGAGGCTCAAAAAATATTTTCCTGTATTTATCGGATGCGTGAACGGTTTGGTATAGGCTTGGTTGCTGAGGTGTTAAAAGGATCACGTAAAGCGAAAATTCTTGAGCTTCGTTTTGATGAGCTCACCACACATGGAATTATGCGGGATATCCCGCTACAGGAGATCAAAGACCGAATCAACTATTTAGTGGCCGAGAACTTTTTGCAATTATCAAATGGAGAGTACCCAGTTGTGAAACTCCTGCCTAATGCAGTTTTAGTTATTAGAGGAGAAGCGAAGGTTTCGCAAAAGGTTTCACCGCAGCCTGCTCGTGAAAAAGCGGAAGAGATCAGTTTGTTTGATCGGCTACGTGCACTTCGCAGAGAATTGGCACTCCGGGGAAACCTACCACCTTATATGATTTTTGCAGATAGTACCTTGAGAGAAATGGCTCAGCTCTGTCCAATAGATCACCAGTCGTTGATTCGCATTAGTGGAGTAGGGGAGCGGAAATTAGAAAAATACGGGAGTATATTTTTGGATGAAATTAGGAGTTTTAACGAGGAAAACAAGAAAGGATTATCAACGCACCAAGGTAGCTCAGAGAAATTTGTTATAGCTCCTACGTTGCTGCAGCGTAATGTTTCGGCAGTCAGCATGCGCTCAGAGAAAATTCGCAGTTCAGCGAAAGCTTCTAAGGATAAAGTATTGAGTCATCAGCAAACATTTATTCTTTATCAAGAAGGGTACTCCTTAGAAGACATCGCGAGAGTCCGAAATGTTACTGCGCTCACAGTACAGCAGCATCTTGTCCGTTGCAGTCTCGATGGACAAGTGATCCCTTGGGATGATTTCATTCCGATTGAACAGGAACCACTTATATTAGAAGCAGTCCGCCAGGTAGGCCGAGAGAAATTGCGTCCAATTAAAGAACTTCTCTCAGATGAGGTGGAGTGGTTTACAATCCAGGCTGTCTTAGAAAAATATAAAATTCAGGGTGAGGAAAAATAGAGATGAAGGATCTAGTTCATGTTCGAAAACCGATAAAAACAAACCGAAAAATTGTTTTGGGCAGTATTATCTTAGCGATGTTCATGGCGGCAATAGAAGGGACGATTGTGGCAACTGCGATACCTAGTATTGTGGCTGATCTCGGTGGATTCTCCCTGTTTAGCTGGGTTTTTTCATCATTTCTGCTAGCTCAAGCGGTGACTATCCCGATATATGGGAAGCTGGCAGATTTGTACGGGCGAAAGCCTGTTTTTACCTTTGGAGTACTGGTTTTCCTTACTGGATCTGTGCTTTGTGGGTTTGCCAAAACAATGAATATGCTCATCCTTTTCCGCTTGATCCAGGGTCTTGGAGCTGGAGCGGTCCAGCCGATTGCCACGACAATTGTCGGGGATATCTATACAATGACTGAGCGTGCCCGTATCCAAGGATATATTTCTAGTGTCTGGGGGATATCTTCCATTCTTGGACCAGGGCTAGGGGCTTTTTTTGTGCAATATGTTAGATGGTCTTGGATTTTTTGGGTGAATATTCCGATCGGGCTGTTTGCAGTTGCTGGAATATGGTTTTTCCTAGGAGAGACGGTACATAAACAAGAACATAAAATTGATTACATGGGGTCAGCACTTATTTTCGTCTCGATTAGCGCGTTGATGGTCGTCTTTATTCAGGCTGGAACAGTCTGGTCTTGGTCATCCGCCCCAGTTCTTCTTTTATTGGGGGTATTTTTAGCTGGAACTTATTTGTTTATCAGGCAAGAAAAGCTTGTTACGGAGCCCATCATGCCCTTGGAAATCTGGAAGAATCCTTTAATTGTTGTATCTAATTTGGCGACGTTGACGACTGGTGTGGTACTTATTGGTGTTTCATCGTTTTTGCCAACCTATATTCAGGGAGTAATGGGGAAATCTCCAATTATTGCGGGCTTTGCTCTTTCTTTCATGTCGATGGGGTGGATAATTGGGGCAACTGTGGCGGGAAAGGTCATGTTCAAATATGGGTTCAGACGCATCGCGGTCATCGGTGGGATTTGGATTCTGATTGGTTCGGTATTCTTTATTACACTACGCCCGGAAAGAGGATGGCTTTGGGCTGGAGTGGGTTCATTACTGATTGGTTTTGGGATGGGACTTGCTAGAACTGTATTTATCGTTGGGATACAAAACAGCGTGAAGTGGAAGATGCGTGGAGTGGCAACCGCCTCTAATATGTTTATGAACATCTTGGGAAATGCAATGGGTGCAGCTGTTTTAGGTGGTATTTTAAATTTAACTCTAACAAGTTATTTAATGGGCGTAAGAGGGGAAACTTTAAAGGTTGATGTCATCAACGTCTTACTTGACCCGGTTAAGAGAGGGACACTTTCCCAGGGGGTGTTGCAAATAATGTCATTGGGATTGGCAATTGCGCTCCAATATGTCTTTTGGGGTTTGTTTATATTGGCGCTATTGAGTTTTATTTTGATTATGTTTTTCCCTGCAAAGGCAAGGGACACGGCTTGAGTGTTAGCGATCTCCCAACTGACGTCGCTAATTTCTGTGAAAACCCGAAGTAATGACAAAAAAACTAATATCTAATATATAGTTGACGAATTAACGTAAAAATACTTGTGTAACGGAAATAAATTAAACAATGTGTTATAATGTGGCAAGATAAGTAGGCTTAAAAGGAGAACTTGAATATGCTTAGTAAGCTCAGTGATCTCATTACTCAACAGATAATAGAATTTATTCATAAAAAAACTGGATTCGCAGTTATAGTCTGTGATGATACTGGGACAATCATTGCCGATTCGGCCCAAACTAGAATAGGGGTAAAGCATAGGGGGAGTAAGCAGATATTAACTACTACCTGTGATTCTGTAGCCATCACAGCAGCAGAGGCTGAAGCTGATGTTAATGTTAAAGAGGGCTTTAACATTGCGATTGAAGCAGACGGTGTTAAAATTGGCACATTTGGCATTGCCGGACAGTTGTCAATTGTCCAGCCAGTTGCAAGGATAGCAGCTGGCATGGTAAGTTTGATGTTAAGAGATGAAGACTTAAAGAACACTATTCGCAATCACGTACAGGTTCTGAGTACTGCTGTGGAACAAGCCGCCAGTGCTGTGCAACAAACTGCCGCTTCCGCCCAAGAAGTAGCATCTATCAGCCAAACTATAGCTAAAGAGTCCCAGGAAGGAAAAAATCAGCTCAAGTCCACCTCTGGTATATTAGAGCTTATCCGTCGAGTAGCCAAGCAAACCAATCTTTTAGGATTGAATGCTGCAATTGAAGCAGCCCGGGCAGGTGAACAAGGTCGTGGCTTTTCGGTGGTCGCGGGTGAAGTGCGCAAATTAGCTGAAGAAAGTAATCGTTCAGCCAATGAGATTAGTGTCATCTTACTTGAATTTCAAAATATTATCCAAAAAATTACGGAAAGTTCCCTGCGTAACAGCGCAATTACCCATGAACAGGCACAGGCCAATCAGGAAATTGCACAATTAGTAGAAGGAGTACAACAAGTGAGCCATGAATTACAAGTCTTGGCTTCTAATCTTTAAGTGAAAACACATATCTTGTTGAGTAGACAAAATTCTAACTGAAATTAGTTAAATATTCGGGAGGGTACTATGAAAGTTACTTTGGCTTACGGGAGAAATGGCTTGAGCGTTAACGTTCCTAATCATACTACTGTTATTAAACCCACCCACTTGGAGCGAATCGAGAACGATCATGAGGCTGTGTTGCATGCTCTGCGTAACCCTAGCGGGACTAAACCTTTAAGAGAAATGGTTAAGTCTAGTGATCGGGTTGTCATTGTGATAAGTGACATTACCAGACCGACCCCAAATCAAAAGTTAATTCCATGGATACTTGAGGAACTTCCCCATGTCCCCTTAGAGAATGTTACGATCATTAATGGGCTCGGGACTCACCGTGACCAAACTAGAGAAGAGTTTATCGAAATGTTAGGGGAAACTGTTGTAGATACTGTTCGAATTATTAACCATCACTGTCACGAAAAATCAGAACTGACGCATCTTGGAACAAGTAGCTTCGGCTGCGAGGTATACCTAAACAAAGAATATGTTGAGGCCGACTTTAGGATTGTGACGGGGTTCATAGAGCCTCACTTCTTTGCTGGTTTTTCTGGAGGTCCAAAGGGAATTATGCCTGGTATCGCGGGGATTGAAACTATCCTAACGTTTCATAACGCCAAAATGATTGGACATCCGTTAGCTACCTGGGGTAGCTTAGATAATAATCCCCTTCAAGAAATGACAAGGGAAGTCAATACGTTTTGTAAACCCGATTTCCTGCTTAATGTCGCACTGAATGGAAAAAAAGAGATCACCAATGTTTTTGCTGGCGAGTTGGCTAAGGCTCATGGTATAGGGTGCGCTTACGTCAAAGAACATGCCATGATTAAGTGTGATAATCGCTACGACGTTGTGATAACGACGAACGCGGGTTACCCTCTTGATCAAAACCTATATCAGGCTGTAAAAGGTATGGACGCCGCGCGCATGATTGTCAAGCAAGGGGGTACGATCATTTGCGCTGCAGAATGCATTGATGGTATGCCTGAGCACGGCAACTTTGTTAAGATATTAGAGATGCGTAATTCTCCGAAGGAACTCTTAGAAATGATTAATGATCCTTCTTTTCAAATGTTCGACCAGTGGGAAGCCCAAAGACTGGCTATGATTCAGGAATGGGCAGATGTTTACTTGTATTCCTCGTTACCCGATGAATCGGTCAAAATAGCGATGCTTACCCCTACGAAGGATATTGAACAGACGTTGAGCGAACTATTGGGTAAGTACGGCTCTGAAATGAGTATTGCGGTATTACCCCTTGGACCGCTGACAATTCCTTATGTGGAAGAATAAGAAGGCGATGTTCAAAGGGTGGCTAATCCTCTAGTACGATCGACAGTGCAAGAGATCCTAAGAAAACGAGTTTCATTGCGACAATACGCTGAACGGCCTATCAAGGATGAAGATAAAAAGGCGATCATTGAGGCTGCAATGCGGGCGCCAACCGCCGGAAATATGATGATGTATTCGATGATTATTGTATCTGATCAAGACTTAAAACAGCGTCTGAGTGAAACGTGTGATCATCAACCTTTTATCGCCAAAGCGCCACTTGTAATTGTTTTCTTCGCAGACCTTCAGCGCTGGTTTGATTATTATAATGATTCAGGCGTTAAGGAGTTCTGTAATGATCAAGGCATGGACTTTACAGGGCCAGATGAAGCTGATTTATTATTGGCGAGCAGCGATGCTCTAATTGCTGCCCAAAACACCGTGATCTCAGCAGAGGCTTTGGGAATTGGATCTTGCTATATCGGTGATATTATGGAAAATTACGAAACTCATAAAGAACTGTTTAACCTTTCGCCCTACGTATTTCCGATTAGCATGTTATGTTATGGGTATTACTCGGAGGGTGAACGTCCAAAGCCTAGGGAACGTTTTGATTCGCAATTTATTGTGTCTGAAAATAAATACAATCGTTTAACAGAGAAAGAGAGGGAAGCTATGTTTTCACATCGTGCTAAGGGATTCAATCCGCAGAATAGCATAGGAGCAAAAAACATTGGACAATGGATATATGCGCGAAAAACGGGTGCTGACTTCTCCGCCGAAATGGCACGATCGGTTCGGATTGCTATGAATCATTGGCGTGGAGAATCGTTAGTGCATCATGAAGGAGGAATTATGTGCACGAAATGTCTTTGATGGGAGGAGTATTTGAAGTCATTGAACAGACCCTCTCCCAACATGAAGTAACGCGAGTACTGCAGGTTAAACTAAAAGTCGGAGAACTCACTAATGCAGAACCCGATGCCTTACAGATGGTGTTTGAAGCTTTTTGCAAAGATACCATCTGTGAAGGCGCAGAGCTGATTGTAGAGCGAGTTCCGGTGCGTGGTCGTTGCCGAAATTGTCAGCTTGAATTCACTGTGGAAACTATGTTTTTCCTCTGTCCGAAGTGTCAAAATACCAGCATTGAAGTCATTCAGGGAGAGGAACTTTTACTTGAAAGTCTGGAGGTTGAATAAATGGAATCTACTCGTCGTGAAATTGAAGTGATGGCTAATTTACTCAGTTCTAATGATAACCAGGCAGAAATAAACCGCGCCCATTTCCGAAAAAATAATTGTTTAGCTATTAATGTGATAGGCTCTCCTGGATCAGGGAAGACCTCTCTCTTGGAGAAGACATTACCCCTTTTAATTGTAGACATGCATATAGGGGTTATTGAGGGAGATATATTTACGAGTAAAGATGCGGATCGCATTGCCGCTCATGAGGTTCCCGTAATTCAGATTAATACCGGCGGAGGATGTCATCTGGACAGTAAAATGGTAAGTAAGGTTTTGCCAGAGTTTAATTGGCCAGCAACGGATCTTATGATTATAGAAAATGTTGGAAATCTTGTTTGTCCGGCTGATTTTGATCTAGGAGAGGCTTTTAAAGTCATTGTTTTAAGTATTGTTGAAGGAGATGACAAGCCGGCTAAATATCCTGTGATCTTCCGCAATGCTAAAGCAGTTGTGTTAAATAAGATGGACCTTGAGGCGTTTACTGACGTGAATATGAAGAACATGAAACAAGATATCCTAGCTATAAATCCGGATATCCAAATTTTTGAGGTCTCTTGTCGTAACGGAAATGGCCTTGAAGTGTGGACAAGTTGGCTAACTCAAGAAGTCAAGGGCTATCAGAAAATAGATTTGAGTCTTTAAATTAATAAGCAACCTTTTTTTGGCTAGACAAAAGACACCAAGAAGTGCATGGCTAATGTACTTCTTGGTGTCTTTTGTTCAATAATGAATGGATCATTTTATTTCCGAACGATGATGGGGGGATCTTTAAGAGTTATCAGACCCAAGATCCGTAGTGAATTTCCCTTCGCGCTGTATGAAGTCAATCTCATTGAGAACAAATTCGGTAAGACGCGGAAATAGCGCTTGGATTTCCGGGCTGATGTCCAATCCCCATTCTAAACTTTTAGGTTGGATACCAAAAATTAAAGTTTTTGGGGCTTGCCCTAATACATTAGCCATGGCNNCTTTAGCATCTATTGCATCGACAATAATTAAAAAATCGACTTCTTGAATGAGGTGAACCAGTTCAAGTCCGGCTGTACCCCCTTCCAGGAGCTCCACATTTGCAGGGAGCGATATTTTCGCGAGTTCATCCAAAAAGCGAACGCCTAAACCTTCGTCAGATAAGAGAATGTTTCCTACTCCCATCACCATGATTTTTGGTGAGTCCATGATTACATTCCCTTCTGGTTTTTTATTTTGCCAAAGAACATAAATAAGAACTGTTCATAGGCTGCTGTAAAGACAAGATAAACATGAATGGCAACTATGGCAATAAACAACCACATAAAGATGTAGTGAAGTCCACGAACAGCAGCTAAACCGCCAAAGTAGCCAGCAAGACTTGACAATTGTTCAGGCTTGTAGAGTATCACTCCGGTAATAGCCTGTACTACAGCCATTATAGGTAGTGATATATAAGCTATTTTTTGAAGAGGATTATACTTACCCACTTCTGGGTGGTTACCGATGAACAGATAATACTTAATTTGGGGCCACATGGTCTTAATATCTCGACTATTCAGTACAATCTCATCATAATCCTTATACTTTCCAAAAAAGGAGTAGTAGAAACGTACAATTCCATTAATAATTAAAGAATACATAAAGAAAAAGTGAAGGTTACGGACTAAATTCATGGGCATTCCTGGATAAGGGGAATGTATAAACCAACCAGTGAAGCCTAANNTTATCCTCCTTTTCTACCAGCCAATCCGGAATTTTTGTACGTCGTTGGTTACTGGATTGATGAGGTGAATTGCACATGCCAGGCATGGATCATAGGAACGGACTACCCGTACAATGTTTAAAGGATTATCGAGGTCGGGAACAGGCACGCCGATTAAGGCTTGTTCCAGCGGACCACGTACACCCTTGTCATCTCTTGGCGAAAAATTCCA
>PKWS01000257.1 GCA_003132105.1 Desulfosporosinus sp. | reverse complement strand
GCCCATGAACCGGATTTTGAGGAACTACCGGCTTATCTTAAGCAGTTGGAAGAGCTGGGAGTGGACGGAGCAATTGTCTCTGATCCGGGCATAATTGAGATGGCTCAGGAAGTGGCTCCACTTCTGCCCCTACATTTAAGCACCCAAGCGAATAGCACAAATTCATATTCAGTTCGATTTTGGCTGAAGCAAGGGATAGAGCGGGTCGTACTTGCCCGGGAGCTTACACTTGAAGAACTACGTGATGTTCGTTCTAAGGTTGAGGGAGGGCTGGAGATCTTTATCCATGGGGCGATGTGCATGTCTTATTCTGGGCGGTGTTTGCTTAGTAACTATTTGACAGGACGGGATGCCAATCGTGGCGAGTGTACTCAGCCTTGTCGTTGGGGGTATAGTTTGGTAGAGGAAAAGAGGCCGGAGCAAATGTTCCCGATTGAAGAAGATGAACGCGGGACTTATGTCTTTAACTCACACGATTTATGCCTTCTGCCACATTTGCCCTTGTTAAAGTCTATCAACCTTGACAGCTTTAAGATTGAGGGACGGATGAAAAGCGTTCAGTATGTTGCCAGTACGGTCAAGGTTTATCGGGAGGCGATCGATACGCTGTGGGATGAAGGGGAGGAAGTTTTTCAGGAGAAGCTCCCTCAGTGGCATGAAGAGATGGATAAAGTGAGTCATCGGGATTATTCTGCAGGATTTCTGTTTGGTAAGCCGGGAGCGAGTTCGCATAACTTAGAGTCCTCACATTATGTCCGGGATTATGATTTTGTCGGGGTAGGTTTGAGTGAGGAGAAAACTGGAGACTACACAGTCGTGGAAAACATGGCCTGGTTTGAGCAACGGAACCACTTTAAGCGCGGAGAGGTTTTGGAAGTCCTAACTCCACAGGGGATTTCTTGGCAGTTCGAAGTTACTGAGATGTGGGATGCTGGAGGGGCACCGATAGAAGTGGCTCGCCATGCACAGCAAGTGATTAGGATGACGGTACCAGAGGAAATTCTCCCGTATAGTATTTTGCGGCGGGCGAAGATCGAAAAAAGATAGGGAGGAACATAGGGGTGAGTGGATGGGATCTTTAGATGAACTGAGAACTTCCCAAGCAAACGGTGGTCTGTTTTCGGATGCTGATATTATCATCAAAGCACGCTTAGAGCGGGTGGAAATGCAAATGTTAGATAAACTTGTCGAAGGTTTAGGGCATCTGGGCATCGTAACTACGACGAACAAAGAATTAGGAGAAGTTATGATCCAAACGACGAAGTATTGCTGGCCAGATTTAAAGAAGGCAATAGAGATGATGCCGTTTGAAATAGAGTTCATTATTTGACAGACCAGTCGGAAATCCAAATGTTATGCAAATTTGTCGAGGGCTTAGGCCATCTTGGCATTGTAACAACGACAAAGATGGTTAATTTAAATGAATAATAAAATAGATATTCTTATTATTAGGCAAGAGTTTGAAAGAGTATCGGGTAATAATGATATTTCCGCTAGAAGGAAGGTTTTTCATGCCTTTATACAGTTATACTGCCAAAGAATTTTCCGGACAGAAAACCAATGGAATCCTCGAATCGGACAATCTGCAGAATTTTTATCGAATGTTGAAAGAACGCGGACTTTTTTGCATCGAAGTAAACGAAAAAAGCCAAAACCACCCAGACAATCCTGTCAAGCAAGTCCTCCAAAAAGCTGAAACCCAAGGATCTTGTGATCTTCTGCCGTCAGTTCAACGTGCTTCTGATGGCAGGGTTAACCATCATTAAAGTCTTAGATGTGATCTACCAGCAGACGGAAAGTAAGCAGATTAAGGCGGTCGTTTTGAAGGTCTATGAAATGGTGCAAAAAGGGGATCTCCTCTCTGAAGCTATGCGCAAACAGGGGGACGCTTTCCCGGGGATCTTGATCAATATGGTGGACTCGGGTGAAGCAAGCGGTAAGCTCGAGATAGTCATGGATAGAATGGCCGAGCATTTTGAAAAAGAACGCAAGTTGCAAAACAAGATTGTTTCGTCTTGCTCTGGGAAGATTTCGGTAATCTATCCTACAGTGGAAATCCTCAACACCTGCTTATATATCCTGGTTTACAAATTATATGGCGCTTCTGTGGAAACTGTTGGCTTTTGTCTCTTGGTATCCCTTCTTTTATTGATCGCTGCGATAGACTTTAAAACGATGTTCATCCCGAATTGGAGCATTCTCCTAATTCTGATTGCTGGGCTGATCGTCGCCTTGGTCAGTCAAGAGGTTTCTTGGCTGGAAAGAGTCATCGGATTCATCTCGGCGGGAGGGGTTTTACTCATTATTGCAGTTCTCACAGGAGGTCTGGGTGGTGGTGATGTCAAACTGATGGCTGCGGTAGGTTTCTATCTGGGTTGGAAGCTGACCTTATGGTCCATGCTGTTAGCATCCGTGATTGGAGGCTTCGCTGGAATAGTGATACTTGCCAGTGGAAAAGGGAAATTAAAAACGGAGATTTTGGTCGTCGGGATTATTAGTAGTGTTCTTTTTGGCGATGAGATGATCCGGTGGTATCTAGGCTTGTTTCTCAGATGATTGTTAGGGTATCCCCTGATAGAAACAGTCCTTCGCGTAAACTTCAGGTGGGGTAGAGTCCCCATCTGAAGTCTCAATGTTCAGCTTTAGATGAACGAGTTCACTCTCAGGCGGATTTTTATTATATTAAGTGGATAAGCAAAATCTTCCCCCCTCAAGCATAAGTATAAGAACAGTGCGAAAGGGGTGGAATAAATGTTCGCGGAACTATTTATTGTCAGTATGGCTCTCTCCGTTCTTAAGGGAGTTTCTTTACTCGTCTCGTATATCAATAATAACGCCTTCCCCCAGCCGCTAAATGATAAAGAAGAAGCGCGTTTTTTGCAAATCCTTAGTGCAAGCAAAACAGAACCCTTTACTCTAACTCGTGAGGTCGAGCAAGCACGCAATACGTTAGTGGAGCACAATTTGCGATTGGTGGCACATCTTGTCAAAAAGTTTGACGGAACAGGTGAAGATGGTGACGACTTGATTTCCATTGGCACGATTGGTTTAATTAAGGGGATTAACACGTTTGACCCGGGTAAAGGGACGAAGCTTGCGACTTACGCGGCCCGTTGTATTGAAAACGAAATCTTAATGCATTTACGATCGCTCAAAAAGTCACGGGGAGAAGTCTCGATATACGATCCGATTGGAATGGACAAAGAGGGTAATGAAATATCGCTCATCGATGTTCTAGGGTCGAACGAGGAGGATGTTTCTATAAAGGTTGAAAACGAGTCTGAGCAAAAGGCTTTGCTTGAACTAGTGGAAAACTTAACCGGTAGGGAAAAAATGGTGCTTAAGTTGCGTTACGGGTTGGTGAACAATCCAAAACGAACACAGCGGGAGATTGCAAAGGCTTTGGAGATTTCGCGCTCGTACGTTTCTCGCATTGAAAAGAAAGCAGTTCAAAAATTAATGGAAGAGATGGGAAAGATAAATTCTAAAAAATAAGATCATTACTTGCTCTCACGGTATTCTCTAAGGTATAATTAAAAAAACTTCTGCATTTTGGAGGATTCAATGTTTGAGTATTTCCGTCCGACACTTCAAGCTCCTTCGCTCGATCTTATTTCAGTTGAACAACTTGTTCAGGATGGGATCAGAGGGCTTATTATCGACCTGGACAATACCATGACGCCATGGAATGATGTCGAAGTGAGTCTAAAAGTGGCAGAGTGGTTTATTAAAGTTAAAGCCGCGGGAATTAGTGCGTGCGTTGTGTCGAACAACAGTAAGCGACAGCGCGTAGCCGTTGTTGCGGAGCGCTTGGACATTCCTTTCGTTTTCGGGGCGACAAAGCCACGCAGGAGAGCCTTTCGATCGGGAATGGACCTTTTGGGAACAGGGCATAAGGATACTGCTGTCATTGGAGATCAGTTGTTTACGGATATACTAGGCGGTAATCGGCTCGGCCTTTACACGATATTGGTCTCACCCATTAATGATCATGAATTTATAGGAACTCGCGTTATGCGCAGAATGGAGAAAGTGCTCGTCTGGATGATGAAGCATATCGCTCCGGCGAAACCTTTCAGCCCCAAAATTCATTAAGCATTTAGGGAATGGCCTGCCATTCCTTTTTCTCTATGATAAAAAAGTCAGATTTGTAAAGGGATGTTATAAAATGGAGAAACATTATGCGGTGATAGGGCATCCGATTGAACATTCACTCTCCCCAGGGATGTACAAGGCAGGGTATGAAGCCATTGGCGTTGACGCGGAGTACCACCGCTTTAACGTGGAGCCTAACCATTTGGCTGAGGCGGTAGAAGGTCTTTGTGCCCTAGGGTTTTCGGGTTGGAACGTAACGATTCCACATAAGGAACATATCCTTTCCCTCCTCAATACTCTTACTCCTCAAGCTAGGCGCGCTGGGGCTGTCAATACTGTGAAAATCCATGAGGGGCAGCGAATTGGCCATAATACGGATGGCGAAGGGTTTATTCGTTCTGTGGAAGGAAATCTCAACGGGTTTAAGGGGAAAAAAGCAGTCTTGCTAGGGGCGGGCGGAGCCTCCAAAGGAATTGCCTTGGCGCTGGCTGAGCAGGGTATGAAAGTACATATTCTGAATCGGACGTACGAAAAGGCGGAGGCTTTGGTTCAGGTGATTCAACGTGAGGGAGGAACAGCAACTTCAGGGGTGTTTGCTCCGGGAGATTGGCTGGAAGATGTAGATCTTTTAGTTCAGACAACTTCGGCGGGGTTACACAGTGAGACTTTCCCATTTTCAGTTAAAGGGATTTCTGATCGAGCGCTCGTCGTTGATATAATATTTAACCCTAGTGAAACGGCCTTTTTACGAGAGGCCAAAAAACAGGGGTGCCGAACGTTGAATGGATTAGGCATGCTGCTTTATCAAGGGGCTTATGCTTGGGAGTTTTGGTTCGGTGGACAAGCTCCCGTCGAGGCGATGCGACAGGCCTTGAAAGAACAAATTTTGCTGTTATAAGGCTTAGGGTAAAAAGGAAGAGAGAAATGAGCGAAGCGAGGGGCAACAATAGAGGATTTACGCTACTGGAAATATTGCTTGTTTTGATTCTATTGTCTGGCGCGGGTTTTGTTCTCCTCATTAAGCTTCCGATCCACTTGGAGAAGGATCGTCTCTCCTTTGCGACTACCCAATTACTGGAGGAAATCCGGGATGTCCGGCAGACCGCACTGGCAGAGAATAACTGGTATGAGGTTAAATTTTATTCTCAGGACGGGGATCATCACTATCAGATTTTTCGTCAAGGCACAAGGGTAAAAGAGATTCATTTGAAGGACGGGATCCAGTTTCTTGGTCAACCGACTAATTTAATGTTTAATGCTTCCGGGCGAAGTGTGGGAACAACTCTCGTCTTGACAAGCTCATCTGGTGAGCGAAGGAGCGTTGTTGTTGCCCCCGTCGGTATGCGCATTAGAGAGAAGAAATAAGTACAAAGGCTTAAGTGGTATAGAGAGAAGGGGAAAATAGTGCGTTTTTTAACGGCAGGGGAATCCCATGGCCAGAAATTAGTGGGAATCATTGAAGGTCTTCCGTCTGGAATGAAGATTTCCAAAGATAGTGTCGATGAGGCATTAAGACAGCGTCAACAAGGCCCTGGGCGCGGAGGTCGCATGGCAATCGAACAGGATGAGATTCACCTCATTTCCGGAGTGCGAGGAGGATTAAGTACTGGAGCCCCGGTCGCTTTGGAGATTCTTAATCGTGATTGGGAAAACTGGGCAGGTATCATGGCCTGGGGAGAAGAGGCTGACTTAGAGAGTCGTAAAGTGATGACGCCACGGCCAGGACATGCCGATTTGACCGGAGCTCTTAAATACCGCACTGAAGTTCGGAATATCCTCGAACGAGCAAGTGCACGAGAGACTGCCATGCGGGTCGCGATCGGTAGCATTGCTAGACAAGGGTTATCCGCCCTTGGGGTGGAGATCAGAGGGCATGTCCTCGCAGTAGGCGGTGTTCATGCAGACTATACTGACCAGAGAGAGTTTTGGCAACGCGTAAAGCAATCCGAGTGGTCTGTGGGGGACCCTGTTGCGGAACAAAGGATGGCGGAACAGCTCATTCGAGTTCGAGAGCAGGGCGAATCCTTGGGTGGACTGTTAGAAGTGCAAGTTCTGAATGTTCCCGCAGGACTGGGATCCCATGTGCAGTGGGATCGAAAATTAGACGGAAAGCTGGCCCAAGCTGTCCTCTCTGTGCAAGCGATGAAAGGGATTTCCTTTGGGTTAGGATTTGAAGCGGGGAAACGTTTGGGCTCGTTGGTTCACGATCCGATCTATTATCGCCAGGGGCAGGGCTTCAAAAGGGTTTCCAATAATGCAGGAGGAATCGAAGGTGGTATGAGCAACGGGGAACCCATTATACTTCAGGCGGTTATGAAACCGATTCCGACCTTGTATCAGCCCTTAGATACGGTACATCTGGAAACCAAAGAGGTGGTTAAGGCTAGTGTGGAACGATCAGATGTCTGTGCTGTGCCGGCTGCCTTGGTTGTTTTGGAACATGTGGTGGCTTGGGTGATTGCCGAAGCGGTGCTTGAAAAATTTCCAGCGGATAGCTTTATAGAATTACAAACAGCCTGGGAAACTTATCAAGCGTATTTAACACTTTAAACTACGTTCACATTGAGAGGGTGATCTCCATGAGAAACATTGTTCTCGTTGGATTTATGGGAACTGGCAAAAGCACAGTTGGTAAGCGCCTGGCGCAGTCGCTGGAGTGGGATTTTGTTGATACAGACTGTGTAATTGGAGAAGTTACAAGCTTGAGTGTAACTGAAATTTTCCGACGACATGGGGAGACCCGTTTTCGTTCAGAAGAAAGAATTGTGGTCGCAAGGCTCAGTCAGCAAGACCAAATCGTGATTGCGACGGGCGGAGGAACCGTGGTAGACCCTCTCAACTTGGAGGCTTTGGCCCAAAACGGGATTGTGATCGGTCTTCATGCCTCGATGGAAGCTATTCTCAGACGAATTGGACATAAAAATGACCGCCCGCTTCTCAAGGGCACAAAAGAGGCGATCGAAAAATTATGGTTTGAGCGGCAAGAATGCTACGCTCAGGCTGACTTTACAGTTGATACGTCTCAAAAAACTATAGATGAAGTGGTGAGTGAGATTCTTGCGAGACTTGGAAGGATGACTGATAATGAGTTTACCAGAGTGTCAAAGAATTGAAGTCACGGCAGACAGACCGTACCCAGTATTTTTTGGTGCACATCTCGAAGAACTAGGGGATTACCTTCGTTCTTCATTCAAAGATTTGGAGCACATCCTTATCATTACAAATCCAGCAGTTGCTAAGCTTTATGCTGAACGTCTCCAGAAAGGACTTCTGGACTATCGTGTAAATTTATTGTTTGTCCCCGCCGGGGAGACGGAAAAGTCGCTGGAGCGCTTAAGTCAGCTAACGACAGCGGCACTGCGCTGCGGTGCAGACCGTTATACTCTTGTTATTGCCCTCGGAGGCGGTGTTATTGGGGATTTGGCTGGTTTTTTTGCCAGTGTCTTCATGCGGGGGATTCGTTTGATTCAAGTCCCTACCACGTTACTGGCGCAAGTCGACAGTAGTATTGGTGGAAAAGTTGCTGTAAATCACCCGGCTGGCAAGAATATAATGGGTGCATTTTATCCTCCGCTGG
>PKWS01000009.1 GCA_003132105.1 Desulfosporosinus sp. | reverse complement strand
TGTCGATGTTCACATAGAAATATCTGGTGGAACACGAAAGGTTATGTGATAAATTATGAAATATTCTTTAATAAAAAAACGGTTGAAGTCCACAAATCTTTTATCATTATTAATGATCCCCTTAGTTACTTTATTGGCACTGCAGATATTTTATAATGGGAATTTATTCAGTGTATACGCCTGGGTACTAGAATATCCTAAACAATTTCTTGTCAGTTATGTATTGATGCTTGGAATAATCAATATCTTCTATGGCTTACCTCGTAAAGCTTATTTGGCGATTTGCGGTATCCTATTTGGCCTATTTTCAATTTTGGGTTTTATCAGTCGACAAAAACTCATCATTAAAGGGTCTCCCTTGTTACCTACGGATTTTTCCCTAGCTAAAGAAGCCATTGAGATATCTAGCCGTTTTAAATATATCTACCTTTGGATGGCGCTAATTGCCATTGGGGCGTTTGTTCTGATAGTGTTAATGTTGAAGTTTACTCCTCGAGAAAAATACAAGTGGCCGCAGAAAACTGCAGTGTTCCTGACATCTGTAACACTGCTAACCGTCTTTTACACGGCCTTCGGACCTATTCAGAAAGCTTTTGCACTCCAATCAAACAATTTGAGCCAGAAGATGAACTACGAAGAAAATGGCATGATGCTCGGTTTTGCCCTTAATGCGGAATATCTCAAGGTGCCAGAGCCTTCCAATTACCAGGAAGGCGCCATTAAGCAGGTCCGTGAAGCGAGTAAAGCAACCTATTCAGCGGATCCTGAATTTAAGCCCAACATCATCTTCGTAATGAGTGAAGCATTTTGGGATCCGACGCTGATGAAAAATGTGTCGTTTAGCCAAGATCCCATGCCGTTTTTTCATTCTCTGCAAAAATCCCAGACCAGCGGTATAATGCTCTCGCCAGTTTATGGTGGAGGGACAGCCAATACGGAATTTGAAGCCTTGACTGGATTTTCGACGCAGTTTCTACCCGATGGCTCGATTCCTTATGCTCAATATGTCAACAAGCCGATTGAGGCCCTACCGTCAATTCTCCAAAGACAAGGTTATGCTACTTCGGCGATCCACCCCTATGACAACTGGTTTTATAATCGAAACAATGTTTACAAGAATTTAGGCTTTGACAAATTTATCAGTAAAGAGTTCTTTAATAGTCCGAAAACAAATGGGCAATATATCCTCGATACTGAGCTAACCAAAAAAATTCTCGATGAAGTCAAAGCAACAGATAAGCCGGACTTTATATATGCTACTTCAATGCAGAACCATGGGCCGTATTCCAGTACCCAAAATCCGCAAAACAAAATTAAGGTTAGTGGCAGCAATTTAAGCCCGGCTTCTCAGGCAATTTTAGAAAACTACACCAATACCGTCTCTGATGTCGATCAATCACTTAAACAATTAATTGAAGGATTAAAACAGAGTAAAGAGCCTACAGAAGTTATCTTCTATGGTGATCACTTGCCGATGCTTGGTGACGACTATAGCGTCTATAAAGATGCCGGCTTTGTCAATGGTGACAGCTCCTATGAGGATTATTTAAAGCTTCATAGTGTACCATTCGTAACCTGGAATAACTTTTCGACGACCAAGCAGAACCTGAATTTATCGTCCAACTTTATGGGAACTTACGCTTTACAACTTGCACGAAAATCCGGTAGCCCGATGACAGACTTCCTCTCAAATCTCATGAAGAACGGTTCAGACGTCGTCATGAATCAAGATTATTTAAGTCAAGGAAAAATAACACCCACTGAAGTGGACCAATATAAGCTGCTGCAATATGACTTGATGTTTGGAAAAAACTTTATTGATCAGCTGGAACCGAGTCATAAACCGCCAACTAACAACGGCTATATCCAGGGGGATGAACTACCAAAAATAACAAACGTTGTGATTTCAAACGGTTTGATCACAATCCAAGGCGAAAATTTCGTGGAAAATGACAAAGTTTATATCGATGGTAAGCCGATGGAATCGACGTTTGCTAGTTCTAACGGATTATCTGCCAGTCTACCAAAAGATCTCAGCGGNNAAATCACGTACGTTAGAAATTCAGATCAAGTTATTCGATAGCATGAGCAAGGTTATCTCACAATCCAATGTCTATCAGTTACCTGTGAGCTAATGACTGGGACTATGAATACGAAATACATTAGTCATATGTGTTTTCTAACAAGCCCTTGTGCCAAACCGACGCACGTCGGGACAGTGGTAAGTCTTAAGAACAGACAGCTAAAACCCGTTTGTGGAGCTGGTCTCAAAGAAAAATGGGGCAAAAAACATCCCATCGTTATTAAGTCTTGGGAAAACAATTGGCAGGAATTAACGACCTATTTTAGTTACCCATATGGGATTCGCCGGTTGATATATACAACGAATACCGTGGAAGCTTATCATCGTCAATTACGAAAAGTGACCAAAACTAAAACGTCTTTTCCAACGGATGATTCACTAAGAAAAATCATCTATCTCGCTATCAGAGATATTACCAAGAAATGGACTATGCCTTTACAAAATTGGGCAGAGTGTATTTCACAATTTGTCATTCAATTCGAAGGCAGACTTAATGTGTTTTAAGCGTTGGAGGCTCTNNATTCCGTTCAGGTAGGGCTTCACCCTAGAGTTTGTCGCTTTAGTTCTCCTCAAAGGAAATAATGAGGGACGAAACTAGAATCCGTCCCTGCATTTCCCCGGCAGAAACCAACTGAGCGCTCAGGTTGCTCTTCAGCATTGCCTTATCCTCTACAAATTGGCAAGAGCTAATTATAGTTTTACCAAAAAACTTATAAGTAAAA
The DNA here is from genome assembly GCA_003132105.1 of Desulfosporosinus sp. Lineage (GTDB taxonomy): Bacteria > Bacillota > Desulfitobacteriia > Desulfitobacteriales > Desulfitobacteriaceae > Desulfosporosinus. The sequence goes on along the minus strand of PKWS01000009.1, from coordinate 3,070 downwards.
TTTCCATTTACACAAAATTATTCATATACCCTTTTTCGCTTCTCATATTTTCCATTATAAGCCTTGACATATTCTCCATACAAAGGTCACGGGACGGTAACAAGTTTATCCTATTATAAGAACAACAGTTGATAACTACTCGCTAGTTTAGTAGCAATTTAGTCTCTGAATAAATGTTACAGCCTCTTATTGTAAATTTCAATTATTTTGTGAATTATCCATACCCGTTTTGCCTTTAGATTATTTTCACGTAAAGGAGCTAAAATTTAATTTTGATGAGATTTAAGAGAGATGAAGCGCTGAAGAAATCCAAGCGTCCTGCCGGTTCAATCGTATTGTATGTTAGGGCAAGGTAATATAAGGAGTCCTTCATAATTCCGTGCTATAATTTAGGTATTCCCCATGTGCACTCAGTGTTGTGCTACACATTTCAAGGGGATGAGGACGACTAATAGACGTCCTAAGTAAGAAACAGAGATCGTTCAGTCACAAAATATAGAAGAAACCCAAAGACGAGAGGAGAAATTCACACCATGAAAAATACTAAAAAAGCCCTAACTTCATTAGCTATCACAGGTATGGCACTTACAATGGTACCTTTTAACGCATTTGCTACAGGGACAGTCCCAACTCGCTTAGCAGGTACAACTGCTGCACAAACCGCAGTAGCAATCGCAGATCAAACGGGCTGGACTGGAACCGCAATTCTTGCTTCCTCAGCCTCTTATGGTATGGTTGATGCACTCACTGCTGGTCCGCTCGCTTCCTACTTAAAAGCTCCGATCCTTCTGACTGGGGCTGGAAATGTCCTTGACGCTGCCACCAAAGCTGAACTTGTTAAACTCAATGTAACGAAGGTTTATGTGACTAGCGGAACTGCTGTTATCAGCCAAGCAGTCCTCAATGAGTTAGCGGCTATGAATATTACGGTTCTACCTCTAGGCGGATTTGACCGCGCTGCTACATCTGTGAACATCGCTTCGAAAATGGTTGGAGTAACGAAAATTGCTGTCGCTAACGGCTTGCAAGATGCACTCTCCATCGCGGCGATTGCCTCTGCTGCCAATGAGCCAATTCTCTTAACTGACAAAAATGCACTTCCATCTAGTGTAAAAGGTTACTTGGCTGCTAATCCTGGCATTACAGCAAGTGATGTTATTGGTGGAACAGGCATAATCAGCGATGCAGTAAAAGCAACGGTTCCAAGTGCAACTCGTCATGCTGGCAACACAGCTTATGACACCAACAACAAAGTCATCCAAGACTTCGCATCTTCCCTCATGTTTGACCAAGTATACTTGGCTAATGGCGTAACTGGTATTGATGCTCTCGCCGGTGCACCACTTGCAGCTCAGACTAAATCAGCTATTGTTCTCACAGACGGAGTTAATGCTCCTGCCGCAGCTACTTTTGTGAACGGTAAACTCACTTCTAATTGTGTAGTTACTGCTCTCGGCGGTAAAGCTGTTGTTCCTGAAAGTGTACTTGCTGGGGTTGCTTATAAGGCTCCTGCAACGTTAGCTGTTACAGGATATGTGTATAATACAGAGCTTCAAATTGATCTAAAGGTAAGATCAGCTCCTAATTTAGATGATACTATACCTATAAAAGGGTATCTATATAATTATGACAAGGTTGAAATTTTGGATACCATAGTTGATACTAGTGATAATGTGGTGTGGGATAAAATTATTTATAACAATAGCTTTGCTTACGTATCTAGCGCATATATACAACCTTATACTTCTCCACCAGATAATGTAGTTACTATTGCAAGAAATATTACTAAGCAATTTGAAGTTGGAACTTCTGATCAAATTGCGGGAAATATTGATAAAGAAGGTTTATCTTTGGGATACCTTCAATGGTGTATAGGTCAAGGAACCTTGCAGCCTATACTAAATAGAATGGATAGAGAATATAATGCTGAAATGGAAAGCATTTTTGGGGAAAACTATAATATTATGCATAGCATGATACTTGACACACCAGAGAATCAACTTAAATGGACTAATAGCATTAATGATTCCACAAATAAAATTATTGATCCTTGGTATTCACAGTTTGTTAGTTTATGCAATAATCAGGACTTTATAAATATTGAGGCAGATGCTGAAGTATATACAGTTAGACAAGCAATGCTTATCTGTGATAAATACAATATTAAAACAGTAAGGGGCTTTGCTCTTGCTTTTGATATTGTTACACAGAATGGAAGCATAAGCTCAGATGCTACAAAAATTATTGATACTGCTCTTGAAAAAAACCCTAATATGACTGAAAAAAATCTCCTAGGAGTTATTGCAAACGCCGTAGCAGATAGTTCAGCTAATAATTCTGAAGATATTCGTTCAAGGGAAATAGCTATAGTTAATGGACAAGGAACTGTTCACGGCTCAATACTTGATTTAGTTACAAATTACGGACTAAGCGATACTTACTGGAGATGAAAAGATTAAAGGAATTTTGAACTTGGAGAAACGGGAAAAGTTGGATTTGGAGATACATCGGAAGTTGTTGACGCTAGCGTTCCGAGATGACCTATTAGAGCAAGATATGAAGTAACCCCTCCTTGAGTATTTTGTCCATATCGTATTCCTGGAGAATAACCTAAAACCGTTACAGAAACTCCAGGGTTCAGATTTGTATTGCTACCAATGAGGAAACAATCAATTATTGTTGTACCATCGTTTGTTAGCATAATCATTTCATCGGAATTGCCAATAGTTATACTTTCGAGATTGTTTTGAGGAGAGTATGACCGAACAGACTTGATTGTCCATGATCCGGAAATATTTCGGTGGGTTTTTTTTACTGCTTCGATACATTGCCATCATTTTTGGATTGGACAGTATGGATAATCGGAGAAGTCCCACTCGTAATTCTCTTACAATGCTTTGATTTAAATCCTTGTTATTGGCTATGACGGAGTCAAAAAGGTCCTGATAAATAGGTGATTTGATCGCTCATTTGGTCTATTGATGATTACGTTATACGCCAAAATGGCAAGGTTTAGCCCCTGCCTTTTTATTGATTAAATTATTTGGCATTTATATTAATGGACTCTCAC
>PKWS01000408.1:5439-5647 GCA_003132105.1 Desulfosporosinus sp. | reverse complement strand
TCCGCATGTATCTGAAAGAAATCGGAAGAGTCCCTCTGCTTTCGGCTCAGGAAGAAATACAATTGGCAAAACGAATGGAGGCCGGCGATGAGGAAGCTAAGCGCCGACTAGCTGAAGCCAATTTGAGACTCGTGGTCAGTATTGCGAAACGCTATGTTGGACGGGGTATGCTTTTCCTTGATCTGATTCAGGAAGGTAATCTTGGACT
>PKWS01000408.1:0-5432 GCA_003132105.1 Desulfosporosinus sp. | reverse complement strand
GAAACGATTAACAAGTTGATCCGCGTTTCACGGCAACTCTTGCAAGAATTGGGAAGGGAACCAGCTCCTGAAGAAATCGCCAAAGTGATGGATATCCCGGTAGAACGTGTACGAGAAATCATGAAGATTGCCCAAGAACCAGTTTCGCTAGAGACACCCATCGGGGAAGAGGAAGACTCCCATTTGGGAGATTTCATCCCAGACGATGATGCTCCGGCACCAGCGGAGGCCGCTTCGTTCATCCTCTTAAAAGAGCAATTGGAAGAAGTTCTGGAAACATTAACCCCACGTGAAGAGAAAGTGCTTAGGTTACGCTTTGGACTGGATGATGGCCGCACCCGGACATTGGAGGAAGTTGGACAAGAATTTGGGGTTACTCGGGAACGAATTCGGCAGATTGAAGCCAAGGCATTACGGAAATTGCGCCATCCAAGCCGGAGTAAAAAGCTAAAGGATTACTTGGAATAAGCTTTTAATCTCCACTGAATATTATTAACTTAAGAATAAAAACTTGACTATAGGGGACGAATTACGTATAATAACCCGTGCAAAGGACATTCCTCGATAGCTCAACTGGTGGAGCAACCGGCTGTTAACCGGTAGGTTGTAGGTTCGAGTCCTACTCGGGGAGCCAATTGTGCTTTTATCTCAATACGGGCCCATAGCTCAGCGGTAGAGCCCCCCGCTCATAACGGGTTGATCCTTGGTTCGAATCCAAGTGGGCCCACCAATCATCGTACTTCGAGCATCGAAACAGGGGCGATTAGCTCAGCGGTAGAGCGCATCCTTCACACGGATGAGGCCACTGGTTCGAGACCAGTATCGCCCACCAGTATAGATGTAAAACTTAGTTGATATAAACCCTCAAAGCCTTGGTACAGGCGACTTTGAAGATAATGTGAAATTGTGGGGCTGGACGACAAATACAGCTAAATACCTACTAATATCCGTAAGTATCAGTAAGTAGTCGGTCAAAATTCGGTCAAGTCAGTCAGAATTCAGTCATAAAGTCAGCAATTCACTAAATATATAAAAGTACCTTTTTCATTTTAGAAGAAGGTACTTTTATATATTTAATTGTTCATTATGCAACCATACCCACAAAAACAATCCTCTAAGCGTCTTAAAATCTTTTAGGGTTGATTATCTGTCCCGGCTCTAAAACCCTTATCCACGAAGTATTTTAGTCTACTTTTTGCCATTAAAATGCCCTTCTCGGTCNNTAATAGCCCCATTTGGGCATACTACTCATTGAATAACAAATTAGAAGGTGGTATAATATGGACAAGAAGATCGGTATTGACAAAGATATTATTCAAGAGGAGGGGAAAAATATGCAAACACTCGCCAAAGAACAAGGCTACAAAGGATTATCTCTGTCCTCTAAAAAATTAAAAGAAATCACCATTCACCCTAAGATTAAAGATGGTAAACTATTGTTCGATAAAAACAATAAAGACCATCGGTATATTGTAGAAGAGGGAGAATACTAAGATTTTAAAGTTTGATTTTTCTTTGGGAGAAATTTTCTGGTCTGATGTAAAGTATGAGGATGTTCCAGGAGAATCTAAAATAAGACCAGTAATTATAGTAGACGAATTGGAAGATGATTTATTGATTTTGGTTTCAACCACATCTCAATCTCCCGAGGATCCTCCAAAATATTATGACCAATATAAAATTCCTATTCCTAATTGGAGAAAATCTGGATTACCAAAGCCATCCTGGGGATTAGGTTTTAAATTATTAGATATAACAAAAAGAGACTTTAAAAAGATTATTAAGGATAAAGACTTCATCGGTAAATTGTATCCACAGGATTTTCAATACCTAGTTCATCAAATTGAATTAATACATGAAGATAATTAAGACCTCCATTAACGGGGTCTTTTCTTGTTCCCTATTTAACTAAAATAATAATAACAAAAGCCCCCAAAATCCTTGGTATAATATTCTACATTGATATATTATAATCCTTTATCTACCATATATTAATTCTTTGAATAGGTTTGCAAGCTTCGCCAAAATAATGTTATAAAGACTAAGTTGAATCATTTCATTAACTTTTTTTTCTAATAAAGGATCATTCAGTATGGCTTTAGTAATTTTATCTTGAGCGTGCATTACAGTGGTATGATCCACCAAACTCGTCACCGATCTTTGGTAAGGAAGAGTCTGTGAGTTGGCGTGATGTATATTGGAATGATTTTATCAACTATATATATCATGTAGATGCAAATATGAACACATAAACGCTTATGAGTTTAGCAGCACATGTATGTATCTGAATATCTATCTAGATATCTAAACATATATACCCTTAAACACATAAGCATCTAAACATCTAAAAACATAAATATCTATGAATATATGTGTGGCATTAATTCACCAGAGGTCATAACAAGCCCATCTAATGAATTTGATAATAACCTGTCTAGAATTTAGACTAGGTAAGTGGCACTTATCCACAGGTTATACGTGTTTTGATTTCTAGACCAGTCTAAATTCTAGACTAGGTACCAGTCTCTTAGTAGAGCAATCACCTAGGATCTTAGTATAGTAGTGGCGTATGATCTTAATCACTCAGGAGCTTAGGAGACTAGTCTAATAGGAGAGTAGGAGACAATATCAAACCTAAGCTGAATCAGCCCCACTACAGTGTAATTGTTTTTACACCTAACTATGATTGTTAGTATAATCTTATACCTCAATAATAAATCATCATAAAATCGCTTTAAACGACCTTCTAAGCGTGGCAAATGTCTTACCCTAACATTTGTCGGCTTATTGTCAAAAACGATCGATTTTGGAAGTAACTAAAAAGCATAACATCCAGTTCGAAAAAGCCCTATAAACAGATCCTTAACTAGTGTCAAAAACTATTTACCACTATTGCATAGCTATATCCTTTTTGGTACTCTTAGAAATAGAAAACATTAGGAGTGCTATAAAAGTTAATAGGATAAGCAAGGGTTTTAACAGATGGACAAAACTTAAACAGACAATTGGACCAGTTAAAGGCTACAGGGTGTGAATCGATCTATCCTCCACGAATGTTAGTAAACCAACCAAACACAGTGAGTCAACTGACCCAAGTCAATCAACCATACAACCCAACGAATCAAGTTGATTTTCGATGAGTCTTTCTCATATAGAGCTAAAAGTTTTATAAGAAAATCAGGGTAATCATGGACAAGAATTGGGCTATAAAGGACAAAGGGAGATGGAATGTCAATGAGCAAAATCTTACGGGTGAATATGTCAACATTGAGTGTCGTGACCGAGGAGCCCAAAGAAGACTATCGCCTTCTCGGCGGTCGTGCGTTTATCGCTAAATATATGCTGACTGAAGTGAAGGCAACCTGTGAACCTTTAGGGCGACATAATTCGTTAATTTTCACACCGGGGCTGCTTGGTGGCAGTAAGGTTTTTAGTTCAGGGCGAATTTCGATTGGCGGTAAAAGTCCATTAACAGGTGGGATTAAAGAAAGTAATGGAGGAGGGGTTGTCGGCATAAAGCTGGCACGGCTCGGCTATCAAGCGGTGATTATCGAGGAGCTTCCTAAGGATGCTCAAAAATACATACTAAAGATTACGGCGACAGGGGCTGAACTGCTTTCAGCTGAAAGCTATTGGGGCTGTGGGGTGTATGAGACCGCGGCCCGTTTGAGACAAGACTTTGGCGAGAAGGTCGCCGTTTCTTGTATTGGGCCGGCTGGCGAAAATCGCCTGCTTGCTGCGGGAATTGCTAATACGGACAATGAAGGAGTGCCAAGTAGGTACAGTGGTCGCGGTGGTCTTGGTGCTGTCATGGGCTCCAAAGGGCTAAAGGCTTTGGTGCTAGATGATACGGGTGCGAGAAATCTCGAACCCAAACGACTCGAGGCTTTTAAAAGCGTGATCCAGGAATATGCTCAGCTTCTTAAAACATCTCCTGTGATTAAGAATTATACGGACTTCGGGACAGCTGCGTTAGTGAATCTGACCAATGCCATCGGAGGCTTGCCCACACGCAACTTTTCTACGGGACGGTTTTCAGGGGTGGACAAGATTAGTGGGGAAACTCTGAGGGAAACGATCCTCACCCGCAAAGGAAAGCCAGCGCATGCTTGCATGCCGGGGTGTTTGATCAAGTGTTCAAATGTTTATGTGGACGAGCAGGGGAAGGACGTGGTCGCTCCTTTAGAATATGAGACGATTGCTCTAATGGGGTCGAATCTAGAAATTGAGGACCTCGATGTCATAGCTCGACTTAATTATTTGTGTAACGACTATGGACTGGATACTATCGAAACGGGTGCGGCGCTCGGTGTGGCGATGGCAGGCGGGCTTCTTTCTTTTGGGGACAAGGAAGGGGCCATACGTCTAGTGGAAGAAATCGGCAAGGCAACCTTAACAGGAAGAGTTCTGGGTAATGGGGCAAAGCTAGCGGGCAAGGTTTTAGGGGTGCTTGAAGTCCCTGTGGTGAAAGGGCAGGCGATGGCCGCGTATGAGCCACGGGCCATCAAAGGGACAGGGGTGACTTATGCGACCTCTCCAATGGGTGCGGATCATACTGCTGGGAATTCTATCAAAGCGAGCTTAAAACATAACTCCCCTGAGGGGCAGGCAGCATTTTCTCAGAAGGCGCAGTACGCAGTGCCGATTTATGACGATTTGGGGTTGTGTTTATTTTCTATGGGGGTCTTGGGGGCTCATCCAGAAATCCTCTGTCAATTAGTCAATGCCCAATTAGGGACGGACTATGTGATTGAGGAGCTTCAAGCACTTGCTAGGAACACAATCCAGTGGGAACGAGCGTTTAATCAAGCTGCAGGCTTTACTAAGGTTGATGATCGTTTGCCGGAACACTTTACAGAGATCCCGAACCCCGCGGCTGAGAATGCTGTGTTTGACGTGGCGGAGAAAGAGCTGGATAATGTCCATCGTGCTATGGAGGAGAGATAGATTGTCAAGGAAAAAGTGAGCCACTAACAATGTGGTCAACCTGAAGCGGTATCGCCCACCAATGTAAAGATGAATTTTAGTTAAGATAAATGCTGAAAGCCTTGGCGTAGGATGATTTCAAGATAATGTAAAATTGTGGAGACGATCGACAAAACAAAATTTGGTCAGATCGGTCAAAGACTTCATTAACTATTTAGTTATGTAAAATACTCACCATTTTGAAAATGGTGAGTATTTTTTATTGTTATGTATTCGTGTCTTTCACGGGGTAGTTGTTTGGATTCAAGAATATATAACGTATTAGGATTGTGGGATAAAGCCCCCGAACTGCCCTCTAAGGACTTAGAAATATACAAGTAAGGGTATTTAGTGAATATACAGCACCGGAATACGGTTTAGGAGCATTTAATTGTCCCCATTGTGGAGTATTTGCTCAGCAATTCTGGAACCCCAGCGTTGTTGTTGCTGGAAGTGCTAATGGTAAT
>PKWS01000002.1 GCA_003132105.1 Desulfosporosinus sp. | reverse complement strand
TAGCTTTATGACATTGGGTCTGACCCCACCAAGATTCCACATTTTTAAATTATAATTAATATATGATTAATGGGAGAAAATCGGTATTCACCTCACTAAGTCAATTGTACTTCCTACAATGCCTTTTTTGATGACAACCTTCTTATCGATCCGATCTTTTAGTTCACTGACGTGTGAGATTGTACCAATGAGCCTATTCCCAGATGTTAAACTAATGAGCTTCATAATAGCCTGTTCAAGTGATTCGACATCCCAGGCTCCAAGCCCTCATCAATAAACATGGTGCCAATTTCCACACCGTCTGTGTAGCTTTGAATGACATCCTACATGAAATTTCGTTAAGGATTATTTATATCTACAGTTAAATTTATAGTCTTATTTATAGAAGAGCTTAAAACTGTTTTTAATGTATAGGGACTTCCTTCAAAATTGAAATCTTGAAAGTATAGCTTCAATTCCTGTATGCTTGAGCTTTGAGGAATTGAAAGCAGATTAGTTGAATTAGGAGTAGAGACTTTTGTAGAGCGGTTTTCACCATTAACTAAATAGGTTTTACTAAGATCTAATTTTAAAGCAGAATCAACTGTGTTTCGAAGGTTTAAAGTCGCTATAACCTCATTCTCATTGACCACCTCAAGGTCAATTAATGAAATAGATAGTTTTGAGTTAGAAATAGATGCAGCAGGATTTAAAACAAATGCTTGTAGATTCTTATTCCTATCTTTACCCTTACCTTTTCCACTACTAGACCCAGAATTTAAATTGACAGGATTTCCGAGGTCTAAAATTCCCTTAACAATCGTGTCCTTTTCCACAACTTCCTTTGTGGGTTCTACCTTAGGCGCTATTTTCTCTGGTGCTTTAGGAGCAGCTTTACTCATGAGAACGGAATAGAAAATCAATGCAATAACACAAGCAAGCAATGCTATTATAATTAATTTAGTCCTTTTCTTAAGCATTTTAGCCACCATCAAAACTCTTTTTTGAGGAGCCACAGCAACAGATTTATGGGAATTCATAAACACTGTTTGTTCTCCATCAGTTATAATAGGTATTATAGGCGCTACAAAAACTCTTTTTTTGGTAGCCTCAGAAGCCGGATCATGGAACACTGTTTCTTCTCCATCAGCTATAACAGCATTAAGATCAGACAGCATCAGCGCTACATTACTATAGCGACTTTTAGGCTCTATCGCTGTAGCCTTTTGAATAACTTTAACTAAACTCTTCGTTGCATGCTTAGGGTAATTTTCCTCCGCCATAAGTTCTGTGGGAAGGGTTATGGATTTTCCTGTAAGCATAAAAAACATAGTGGCGCCAAGAGAATAAATATCAGTCTGAGTATTAGACTGGATATTCACAAGCTGTTCTGGTGCTATGTATCCCTTAGAACCTAAGATCATAGTGTCGCCTTCTTGGCTTTCCTTATAGATGCGTGCTATTCCAAAGTCGATAAGTACTACCTTGTTGTTAGGCTTAATCATTATGTTAGAGGGCTTCAAATCTCTATATACAATCGGTGGATTAAAGCTGTGAAGGTACTCTAATATGCTGCACAGCTGTCGTGATATGTCCTCCACCAATGCTGAAGGCAGTGGACCTTCAGCCTTTACATGCTCCTTCAAGGTCTTTCCTTCAATGTAATCCTCCACAATGTATAAATTATCGTCTTCATAAAAGATATCAATAATTCGTACAATTCCTATGTGGTTTAAGTTTTTGAGCATATTAGGCTCAGCAAGAAAATCTATTTGGTTTTTCCACTTGCTATTTACTTCCTTAACTGCCCAAAGATTTCCTAACCTGCTATTCTTGCAGAGATACACTGTCCCCATACCGCCATGTCCTAAGACCTTTATTACTTCGTATTTTATATCTAGCATTTGGCCTGGATTTAACATGTCTCACCTCTATGTCAATCTTCTCATACATCCCACGTTATTGAACCAAGCAGACTCTCCGTTACCCTGAGTTTACCACACATGATAAATAATTGACTATTAAATACCCTATTTTTAATTAAAAACTACCTTCAGGGGCATGGAGATGTGAAAAGCCGGTTCTCTCTAAAAAATATTTCATCTTTGCCTATGATTGAAAAACAAAGGAGCCTCCACTTCATAGAATGTATTTCTATGAAGTGGAAGCTCTTTATGATTATTGATTAGTTACTCGATTTGAACCTGATCCATAATTCTTCATCCTCCCTGTTCTACACTTAATTCTTATACCTCTAAGATAGCACAGGGTAGCGACAAAAAATTGTAAAAGACAGACCGTTGATGGTGGACTTTTTTGGCAAAAAAATTCCCTCCGCTAGGAGGGATATATAATAAGAAGAAGGAGAAAAGAAATGAGAAAAAGACTTTATGTGAACCGCTCAACTAGCGGGTTAATTAACCACTGAGTTCAGTATAAAACATAATTGTTACCCTTCGATGAACTTTGTGTGAAGACTTTGTGAAACCTTATCTACCTCACTAACTCAATTGTACTTCCGACAATGCCTTTTTTGATGGCAACCTTCTTATCGATCCGATCTTTCAGTTCACTGACGTGCGAGATTATGCCAACAAGCCTATTCCCAGATGTTAAACTAATCAGCGTCATAATCGCCTGTTCAAGTGATTCGGCATCCAAGGCTCCAAAGCCCTCATCAATAAACATGGTGTCAATTTCCACACCGCCTGCGTAGCTTTGAATGACATCCGAAAGACCTAACGCCAGGGAGAGGGAAGCCTTGAACGACTCACCGCCGGACAGTGATTTTACCGATCGAATTTTTCCAGTGTAATTGTCCAACACATCCAGCTCTAATCCCGATTGTGAACGATTATCTGAGGCGTTTTCTTTGCGCAGGAGTTCATATCGTCCATTGGACATGCCCTTCAGTCGAATATTTGCTTCTGCGATAATCTGGTTAAAGCAAGATGCCTGCACAAATTGTTCAAAGGCAAGTTTTTGTTTCGCTGCAAGTTCTCCGTTGGCAGTTTTCGATAAATTGCTTACCACCAGATAATCTTTCTCAATTGATGGCGCTCTGTTTCAGCCTTAGTTATATCTTTGGCAATTGTCTCATTGGTCTGCAGTCTTGTTACAACCACTTGTATTTTTTTGTCCAAGGTTTCTTTTTTGCGCCCTAAAGCAGTTTGTTGCTCTGCAATCGTTGCGGTATCCTTAGGTTGCCACTTACGATGAACAATTGCATCTTGCGAGAAACAAGTTCCGTTAAAAACTCATCGAGTACTTCTACTGCCTCTCCCGCAGGAACACTTTTATCATAAATATCCCCTGCCATAAGAATACCCAAGGGCTTGACCTCATCGACTATTCGTAAGATTTCTTTTAATATATACTTCTATATACTTCTGATCCTCTAAGCTTCATGTTATTAGCTCCTTATCCACAAATGGTCTCTTTTGCTATAATTCGTTTTGCCCATAATATTTCCTACCTAGAGACACACTTGCCAGATACTACCTAGATTTCCCTCCAAGGACAGGCACTAATACAAACTCCGCAGATGGGTTTGCCAATTTGATAAAATTACAATATATACCTGTTCAGTATAAATGATTTTAAAGTTAGTATATAATATGATACAAAAGGGAGTGATGCTGATGGCTTTGGAACAATCAAAGGTTCAGGTGAACATTCCAGACGATTTTGTGCCAATTGTTAATAGCTTGGGGGTCGGGACTTCGTTGGATGACGCGGTCAGGGTATCTCTCGCTATCGGCCTTTTTGCAAGTAAGGCCGCCTCGTTAGCCCAAACAGCGAAGCTTTCAGGACGGTCACTGTTAGATTTCATGGAGATTTTGAGAAGCCGAGGATTGCATTGGGGCGAGTATACGGAAGAGCAGCAATCCCAGGATGATGAGTCACTTAGGAAGTTGCTCGATGAAATGGGAGCTGTGAAATGATTAGGGTTGTTTGTAATTCCAGCCCAATCATTGGTCTTTCCAAAATTGGAAAGCTGAATCTATTATGGACTCTATTCGATGAAGTTTTGATTTCTGAAGCAGTATTTGAGGAAATTGTCCACGGAAATGTGGTCCAGTATGCCAGTGCACTTGAATTGGAAAAGGCGGTTCTGGAGCAAAAAATCTCCGTTTTTAGAGTGGAAAATCAATCAATGGTAGAGCAATTGCAAGGGAGATTGCACCGAGGAGAAGTGGAGGTCATCGTAGGAGCGAAAGAACTTGGCATTCGAACTGTGGTTATAGATGACCGTTCTGCACGTAACCTTGCGGAGGCATTACTCTTTACAACAATCGGTGTTATTGGAATTTTATTGTTGGCAAGAAGAACGGAGAAGATTACAAAAGTCAGACCATATCTCGACGATTTGGTGCAGAGTGGCTATAGAATATCAAAAAAATTGTATGACGGAACGTTGGAAAGAGCAGGCGAATGAGAATTTTACCTACTCTTTTTTTCTCTGTCAGCAAATGCTGCTGATGATGTTCCTAAAACAGTAGAATAGTTTGAATTTCATTTAAATATTGCTCCTGTGACAAAGGGAATCAACCAAATAACCCAAACAGTTAGGCTAAACTTATGGAAATTCTTAATCATCACATCATCTTTCTTAATTAGGACAATAGTCGCCCAAAAAGCGTGAACAAACATTAAAATGATGGCTATAACACCGGTAATGCTATGAAAATCTAAAATGAATTTGATAATATCTATTTTACCGGCCATACTTCCCATGATCGAGGTACCCGCTACATCAAATACTAAACCTAAATAAAAGAACATCAGGTGCCAAACCTTAAGCTTTCCTTGAATCTTTTCGGACCAAACACCTATGCTGTAAGAAATCAAAGCTAGAGTTATGAAAATAATTGCAAAAAGTAACATTAATTCAATCTCCTTTAATTATCGGCTCTAATAAAATTTACGACAGATTCTTTTGAACAGACCAATCTATTAATCGCCGGGCAATACTTCCGACGCTAGGTATCAGCGGGAGTTGCTCAACTGTAAACCACCTAGCATCCAAGATTTCTTTTTTATCAATATTTATGTCCCCACTAGCATACTCGGCAGTAAAACCTACCATCAGAGAATCTGGGAAGGGCCAAGGCTGGCTTCCAAAATACTTAATATTTTTGACTTTCAGGCCCACTTCTTCTCCAACTTCTCTTTGCACGCACTCTTCAAAGGTTTCCCCTGGCTCCACAAAACCAGCCAACACACTATAGAAATCTCCTTGAAAATTAATCCCCTTAGCTAACAAAATTTCGCGTCCTCTGGTAATAGCCACGATAATCGCTGGTGAAATCCGTGGATAGTTAACAAGGCCACAAGAAGGACACAGCTTAGCCCTTTCATCTATCTTATTTTCCATCTGCGCTCCGCACTGGCTGCAATACTGATGGGTACGACCCCAATGTAAAATTTGATAAGCTTTACCCGCTAAGATAAACAAATCATCTGGGATCTGACCGAGTAACCGCCTTAAATTGTAAAATGACATACCTTCCGGTGCAACCGTATCTGGGGTAAATTCAGCAACATAACAAGAACGCCCATCCATTCTACCAAGATATTGTCTCCGGGCCAGCTTCATGTTTAACTGATCCAAGTCAATGTCTGGTAAAGATAATTGTCCTTTATCTTCTAGTGTAAGGATATTATCCCCTTTAAACAACAACCAATATGCCGTTGTATCCCCTACAACTTCCCAACTGAATCCTGGTTCAAAAAACACTAGGCATCCTCTTTTCTGCGATTGAAGCTTCTTGCTCCAAGGATTAGCGAACTGTAACTAACAAGGCCGCCCTTTTAGAGCGGCTCATGTACATCTCAATTTGGTGGAACAATATAATGATTTCAGGATTCTTCTCTGTTAGGAAATGCTGCAGATGATGTTCCTAAAATAGAGTTGCCAAAAGCAAAATAGGCTATCCGTAAAGCCTCGGCAATTTCTGTATCATTTGTCCCTTGAGCCCTTAGTTGGTTGGCAATAGATGCCACACCCTGACCGGCCCCATGTGCAGCATCCAAAGCTAGGGCGATCAATAGTTTTGTCTTTTGATCCAGAGCACCTGGAGTCATAGCAGACGTAAAAACCTTTTCGATAGCTTGTGCAAAATCAGGATCATTCTTTTCTAGAAACTTTAGATAGACGGGTAGTGACATGGGAAAGCCTCCAATCATTTATACTTTTATACTAGTTTATCATAGTTATATCACACTAACCCAATGGAAGAATCTGATAATTAATTCCTAT
>PKWS01000270.1 GCA_003132105.1 Desulfosporosinus sp. | reverse complement strand
TTCTTCTTCCTTTTCCTTGAAGAGTTCTTCATATCCAAGATATAATTTCCAGATTACATCCCATAATTCGCCATGTGCTTCAATCACTTTAAGTCCTAGTTCTTTGGCTTCTCGCCGACCAATTGGATATCCATGTGAAAAGTATCCTTCAGTTAAAGCTTGTGTTACGGGAAGAACCAGTTCAGGGTCATCTTTTAGCATGTAGTGCGATAATAATGTTTCTGCGTATTGTCGAGAGGCCTTTATTGTTTTTTCGTAGTCCCCAATAAGCCATGGGTCAAGCTTGTTTAACAGTGGGGTTGCCATAAACGATGCAACTTCCGGGTCAGAACTATTGATAATAGAACGCTGCAAGTAATCTAAGCAATGCCAAACTGCTTGAACAGGTACCAATATGTCTTTATAGACGGGATGCTTGACCAGAGGATCGATGGGTCCAAGTTCGGAGATCGGGCCCATAACAACTTCATCTGCTCCCAGTACAAGCATTGAAGCAGCAGATTTGGCAACAAAAGGAACAATTACGGCGAACTCATCGCAAAATTCTCGGATCAGCATCACTACTTTATAAGGTGTATCAACCGCTCCCCCATAACTGTGCAAAACCAAATCAATTTTTTTGGTGTGACCAATTTCTTTCAATTGATTGTAGAGAGGGACTAAGATAGTGTCATCAAGAGGTGTATAAGAAAAATAAACTAATACCTTGGAATTCCTCAATTGTTCTAAACGCTCAATTAAGCCCACCCGTTCCTCTGCTTTCAAGCACAGTCCCCTCCCAGCACAATCCTTACATCCCATAATATGTAAATTCTACTTTCATAGTGAGTACTGGGAGAATCTTTTTATTATGAAGGTTTTTTGGGTAAAACTACTTTCACACCGGATTGATCATGGCAACTCTGACAATAAGCTTCACCACCAAACCCCTTTTTCTCGTGACAAGTATAACATCTCCATGGCTCCTGGTTATTTGTAACTGTGTAACCATGTCCTTTTGGCCCATAAATCAAAATTTGCTTGGGAACTAACGCGTGGGGGTTAGAAGGATCGCGATTTTGAGAAGTAATGATTATAGCAACTAAGGCTGCCAATAAGCTGAGCGAAATGAGGGTTCGTATAACGTGTTTGCGTTTCATCCAGAAAAGCACCCCTTTAAATTAAAGTTCTTACTTGCTTAACGTGGGGATGCTCAAGCGCCCCCGCTGTGTGTCTTCAAATTTTAGAGGGTTCTAAGGACTGTTCGAGCCTGTTCTAACGCTTGATCAATGTCTGCTTCTGTATGTGCCGTTGATAAAAAAACTGCTTCATATTGACTGGGCGCTAAATAAATGCCCCGTTCTAACATTCCTCGATGATACTTGGCAAACCGTTCCACGTCTGACGTGCAGGCACTGGCATAATCCTTAACCGGAACGTCAGTGAAAAATACAGAAAACATCGCTCCGATGGCATTCACCCAAATAGGTAGTCCGGCTTCTAAGGCGAGCTGCTTTAATCCTTCTGCTAGCCGGGTTGTCTTACTAGCTAAAGCCTCATACGTTCCAGGTTGTTGTAACAATTTTAAGGTTGTTAACCCAGCGTTCATTGCCAACGGATTACCAGAAAGGGTTCCTGCCTGATAAATCGGACCACTAGGCGCAATTTGTTCCATAAAACGGCGTTTTCCGCCATACGCCCCTACCGGAAGTCCCCCGCCAATCACTTTACCCAAGCAAGTCAAATCTGGGTCAATTCCAAAATGGGCCTGTGCCCCTCCATAACTAACCCTGAATCCTGTCATCACTTCGTCAAAGATCAGTAATGCCCCGTACTCCTCCGTTAAACGGCGAACCCCTTGTAAGAACCCATCTTCAGGTAAGACCACACCCATATTTCCCGCTACAGGTTCGAGAATCACGCAGGCGATTTCTTCCCCTTCGCGCTGGAAAATTTCTTTTAACCCTTCCAGATCATTAAACCGTGCGGAAATAGTGGTGGCCGCGACTTCACTCGGAACGCCGGGGGACGTTGGAACACCCAACGTCAGCGCTCCGCTCCCCGCCTTAATCAGGAGTTGGTCTGAGTGCCCGTGATAGCAACCCTCAAACTTAACAATTTTTGTCCTGCCTGTGACGCCGCGCGCTAAACGTAAAGCACTCATCGTGGCTTCTGTCCCGGAGTTAACCATGCGTATCATCTCCATGGATGGATACGCCTTCAGGACTTCTTCTGCTAAGACTGTTTCAACTTCGGTTGGTGCGCCGTAACTCGTTCCTCGCTCGGCCACTCGTTTAATCACCGCAACCACGTCCGGGTGTGCATGTCCAACAATGAGTGGACCCCAGGAACCAACAAAGTCCAGGTAACGGTTTCCATCGATATCCCAGATATGAGCACCTTCACCCCTGTCTATGAATACCGGGTCCCGCCCAACGGATCTAAAGGCCCTTACCGGCGAATTTACGCCACCAGGAATGACTTTTTGTGCCTTAGCAAAGGCTTGTCGGCTTTTTTCATCCACGAAACTCAACCGAATTCCCCCTTTCTAGTTTGACTCACTTTCAAGACTCTCACTTCTATAAGTGGTCTCTTCCCGCCTCTTCTAGAAAATATTGCATGCTGCTCTTTTTTAATTCAGCGGTACTAAAGAGCATGGAATACGTTTTTACTCCCGTTGCAAGAGATATTCTTTTCATGACCTCTTCGCAACCCTCAACGGTTCGTCCATGAATCATTGTAAAGAGGGAATACGGCCAATC
>PKWS01000405.1:2831-6226 GCA_003132105.1 Desulfosporosinus sp. | reverse complement strand
CTTGCAGATCTTGATTTTGTATCTGCGCTGGCTATGGTTCATTCAAGATTCAGCACCAACACCTTTCCAAGCTGGGAGAGAGCACATCCCAACCGATATATTGTTCACAACGGCGAAATTAATACCATTAGAGGGAACGTTAACTGGATGAAGGCGAGACAGAAATGTATCAATTCACCGTTCTTTGAGGATCTCTCCAAAGTATATCCGATCGTCGACGAGTCTGGCAGTGACTCTGCGATGTTTGACAATAGCCTTGAATTCCTTCATCTCACTGGAAGGTCGCTTCCTCATGCTGTGATGATGATGATCCCTGAACCCTGGGAGAAGAATGAGCTGATGTCTAAGGAGAAAAAGGATTTTTACCAATTCCATGACCTTTTAATGGAGCCTTGGGATGGTCCTGCCGCCATGGCTTTCTCTGACGGTGTGATCATCGGCGGAGTACTGGACAGAAACGGACTCCGACCTTCTCGGTATTATGTAACAAACGATGACAAGGTTGTCCTGGCTTCAGAAGTTGGGGTCATGGACGTCAAGCCTGAAAATGTAAAATATAAAGGTAGGCTTGAACCGGGCAAAATGTTGCTCATAGATACCGAAGCACAGAGAATCATCTCCGATGAAGAAATCAAGAAAAGTGTCTCGATCTTACATCCTTATGCAGAATGGAATCATCGGCATACTGTTGATCTGAACGATATACCGGTCCAAAAAGTGCAGGAAGAGGAAGTAACGGAGGACCTGATTAAGCAGCAGAAAGCCTTTGGCTATACGTTTGAGGATATTACGAAAACAATTTTGCCTATGGTAATACAAGGCGTTGACCCTATTGGCGCCATGGGTATGGATTCGCCGCTCGCTGTCTTATCGGAGAAACCCCAGATGCTGTACCTTTACTTCAAACAGCTTTTTGCACAGGTCACCAATCCCCCTATCGACGGAATAAGAGAAGAAATCGTCACTTCAAGCAGCATAAACCTTGGGGATACCGGAAACCTGCTGGATCCCGATCAAAGAAATTCAGCCAGTATAGCCTTGGAGCATCCGATACTGACTAATAAGCAGCTGAATACGATTAAACATCTCAATAATGACAAGTTTAAAACAACAACCCTATCCATCCTTTATAAAGTCTCAGAAGGGGCAAAGTCGATGGAAAAGGCAATGGATAGGGTTTTCAAAGAAGCAGATAAAGCGATCGGCGAAGGGGCTAATATCATTATCCTTTCTGACAGAGGCGTCAATGAGGGTCTTGCAGCCATCCCAGCACTTTTGGCGTCTGCAGGGCTTCATCACCACTTGATCAGAAAAGAGATCAGGACTAACCTTGGAATCGTATTGGAATCAGGAGAACCAAGGGAAGTGCACCATTTCTGTACCCTTATTGGGTATGGTGTCACAGCCATTAATCCGTATCTAGCCTATGAAACCATTAAAGATCTTTCCGAAAAAGCGTTGCTGGATGGACTAACTTATGAAGAGGGACAAAAGAACTTTATAAAGGCTTCTGTCAAAGGTATTCTTAAAGTTCTCACTAAAATGGGTATTTCAACCATGCGAAGCTACCACGGATCACAAATTTTTGAGGCAGTAGGTCTTAAAAAGGATCTTATTGACAAGTATTTCACGATGACCCCATCAAGAGTGGAAGGGATAGGACTTGAAGAAATTGCAATAGAAAATCAGATGCGACATGTTAGTGCCTATCTTGAAAATTCACCATATACAGACACCCTTGAAGTGGGTGGATACTTCCAGTGCAAAGATGACGGGGAAATTCATCTCTATAATCCTGAAACCATCTATATGCTTCAAAAAGCATGCAGGGAAGGAAATTACTCCCTCTATAAGGATTTCTCTAAAAAGATCAATGAAGTAGGAATATGCACACTAAGGGATCTTCTTGATTTCAAGTACAATGCAGGAGATACGATTCCAATTGAAGAAGTGGAATCGGTTGATTCCATCGTCAGAAAGTTTAAGACCGGGGCAATGTCCTATGGCTCAATCAGCAAGGAAGCTCATGAATGTCTTGCGATCGCTATGAATAGACTGGGCGGAAAGAGCAACACCGGTGAAGGCGGAGAGGATAGCGAAAGGTTCACGACCATGGCCAACGGGGACTCTAAAAACAGTGCCATAAAGCAAGTCGCTTCAGGACGCTTCGGTGTGACCAGCAACTACCTGGTGAATGCTAAAGAGATACAGATAAAAATGGCTCAGGGAGCAAAACCCGGTGAAGGTGGCCAGCTTCCAGGACGTAAGATTTATCCGGAAATTGCCAAAGTAAGGCATTCAACTCCAGGCGTCGATCTTATATCGCCACCACCACATCATGATATCTATTCAATTGAAGATTTGGCTGAGCTTATTCATGACCTAAAAAATGCCAACAAAGATGCGCGAATTAGCGTTAAGCTCGTTTCGGAAGTTGGTGTAGGGACAATTGCTGCAGGGGTAGCCAAAGGAAAAGCGGACGTAATCCTGATCAGTGGATATGACGGAGGGTCAGGAGCTTCTCCGAGAACAAGCATTAGAAATGCAGGCCTCCCATGGGAGCTTGGGCTTGCCGAGACTCATCAGACTCTGGTTCTCAACAAGTTAAGAGACAGGGTGGTTCTTGAGACCGATGGAAAGCTGCTTACAGGGAGGGATGTTGTTATTGCGGCTATGCTTGGAGCAGAGGAATTTGGCTTTGCGACGACCCCTCTTATTGCCATAGGATGTGTCATGATGAGGGTTTGTAATCTCAACACATGTCCTGTAGGGATAGCCACTCAAGATGAAATTTTAAGAAAAAACTTTACGGGTAAACCTGAATATGTTGAGAACTTCATGCGATTTGTCGCGCAGGAAATGCGCGAAATTATGGCTAAATTGGGCTTTAGGACAATCCTTGAAATGGTTGGACGGACAGACAGACTTAAAACAAAAGAGGCTATTAAGCACTGGAAGGCAACAAATCTCGATCTGTCTCAGATCCTGTATCAACCGTATGCGGGTGCCGATGTCAGTCGATTCAACACCCAATCACAGAACCATATGCTAGAAAAATCACTCGATATGAAAAAGCTTCTTAGGATATGCCAACCGGCGCTTGAGAACCAAAAATCCGTAAGATCTAAACTGAAGATCAATAATGTCGACAGGGTTGTCGGAACGATCATTGGAAGCGAAATCTCGAAGCGCTACGGCGAAAATGGACTTCCCCAGGATACCATCAAACTTACCTTTGTAGGCTCAGCAGGACAGAGCTTTGGAGCCTTTGTTCCCAAGGGAATGTCTCTTGAACTGGAAGGAGATTCCAATGATTATTTAGGAAAAGGCCTTTCAGGTGGCAAAATTGTGGTTTATCCTCCCAAAGCTTCTAGCTTTGAGCCTGAGAAAAATAT
>PKWS01000405.1:225-2792 GCA_003132105.1 Desulfosporosinus sp. | reverse complement strand
CAGGCGGTAAAGTGGTTATTCTGGGCAAAACAGGAAGAAACTTTGCAGCGGGAATGTCGGGTGGTGTAGCCTATATTCTGGACTTTGACGAAATATACTGCAACAAGTCCCTGGTGTTACTTGAAAAAATCGAATCGGAAGAAGAACTGAAGGAAATCAAGGACATGATTGGAAAACATGTTGAGTTTACCGGCAGTCCACTAGGCAAGAAGGTTCTTGATGACTGGAAAGGCTATTCGCTGAGATTCAGCAAGGTCATTCCTAAAGATTACAAACGCATGCTTAAAAACATTGATAAGGCTCACAAGGCAGGCTTAAGTGGCGAAGAAGCCTTGATGGTCGCGTTCGAAGAGCATTTTAAAAATTAGTGAACTCGTTCAACTAAAGTTGAACATCGAGAATTGGGTGGGGGAGTCTACCCCCACCCAAGCAGAGTACGGGGTACCACACCCACTTGTAGAAGTGGGTGTCTCACGATTGGATTAGAGGACTTTTGAAAATTAAGGTGGGACTTACGATGGGAAAAGCGACTGGATTTTTAGAGTATGAAAGAATAAATCCGAAGAAACGTTCTCCAGAAGAAAGAATCAAAGACTGGAATGAACTAAGGCTTCCCCAGGACCCTGAGGCTGTAAAAACTCAGGGCGCGAGATGTATGGACTGCGGAATTCCTTTTTGCCATGGCGGTGTACTATTAAACGGCATGGCAGCGGGATGTCCTGTGCACAATCTTATCCCGGAATGGAATGAACTGGTTTATAAGGGACAATGGGAGGACGCTTACAAAAGGCTGATCAGAACCAACCCGTTCCCGGAATTTACGGGGAGAGTATGCCCTGCGCCATGTGAAGGCTCATGTACAGAAGGCTATATTATGGAGTCGGTTACAATCAGCAGTCTTGAATATGAAATCATTGAGAAAGCATTTGCCGAAGGCTGGGTAGTACCGACAAAAGCCAAAGCAACTGGAAAGAAAATCGCGGTTGTCGGTTCAGGCCCAGCAGGGATGTCAGCAGCCTATTATTTAAATGTAGTAGGGCATGACGTAACGGTTTACGAAAGAAACGACAGAGCTGGCGGACTGATGATGTACGGGATACCCAACATGAAGCTCGAAAAACGATTCGTGGAAAGGCGCCTCGAACTTATGAAGGCATCCGGGATCCAATTCGTGCTGAATACAGAGGTGGGCAAAGACATCCTTGCTCAGGAACTGGTTGATCAGTATGATGCAGTGGTGCTGTGTGCAGGTGCAACCAAGGCACGGGGTCTGGATGTTGAAGGAAAAGAACTTAAGGGTGTTCACTTTGCGGTCGATTTCCTGCAAGTTAATACCAAAAGCCTCCTTGATTCTCATCTTTTGGACGGCAACTATATAAGCACCAAGGGCAAGAATGTCATTATCATTGGCGGAGGGGATACAGGAACTGACTGTGTCGCCACATCCATACGGCATGGTTGCGAGAGCGTCTACCAGTTTGAAATTATGCCTGAACCGCCTAAAAAGAGATTAGATGAGTCCAATCCATGGCCGGAATGGCCAAAGATGCTTAAAGTGGACTACGGTCAGGAAGAAGCAATAAGCCTTTATGGAAAGGATCCGAGAAACTACCTCATCTCCACGAAAAAGATTGTGGGAAATGAGAACGGTGAGGTTAAAGAAGTTCATACTGTGGAAATTACCTGGGTTAAGAATGCCTCCGGAAGAATGGTTCCTCAAGAAGTTTCGGGCAGCGAAAAAGTATGGAAAGCTGACCTTGTGTTTCTTGCCATGGGATTTTTAGGTCCGGAAGATACGATCCCGAATGAGCTTAAGCTTGAGAGAGATTCCAGGAGCAATGTGAAAGCGGAATACGAGGTTTTCGAGACCAATGTGGAGAAAGTATTCACCGCAGGCGACATGAGAAGAGGGCAGAGTCTAGTTGTCTGGGCTATCCAGGAAGGAAAGCTTGTGGCACGGGAAGTGGATAAATACCTTATGGGTAAAAGCGTGATCTGACNNTCAGCGCAGTATGGGGTGAGCGGGGTTCCCGCCAAATTCGACCTCCCTGTCTAAATGGCGGCTTCGCACGTCGTGTGCTCAGCCCCGCTGATGCATGTCGCGCTTTCACAAAGTTTGGTAACCACTCGCTTGAAGGATTCGCTAAGGCTAAAGCGAAGTCTCGGGCTGGGTAGTGAGGACGGGTCGGCGTATCTCAATACTAGGTGGTCCATCCGGTGGACAAAACGGTTATGGTTTTCTTGCAAGATGAGCGGGATCTGTACAGCAAACCTAGTGTTTTTGGTGAAGGTGAGCAAATGAGGGTTGAACAGCTTGATGGATTAGTAATTGACGTTTCCACTGTTTTCAAATGAACATGTTTGTTTGCACATAAAACCCTTTGTTACATCATAAGTAGTGGCATGGGGGTGAGGGTGTGTTGGATCTAACCACTTGGATGAGTTATGCGTTTTTTGTTCTTTGCTTGGTACTTGGTTGGGGTGCTGCCGGAGCCCTCGATTTTCACGGAATTTTGCGACGATCGACGTCTCGTGGGGTACGTCTTCTACTCCGTGTCGGTGTAGGC
>PKWS01000405.1:0-207 GCA_003132105.1 Desulfosporosinus sp. | reverse complement strand
TGTAAAGGCCTTTGCTCTTTTGTATATTATAGAGTTCATTTAACGATTTATGGTTTCTAACACCTAGTTCTGTTTTCACGCAAGATTCTTGACAAGTAAACTCATAGAATTCTAACAATCAAGATTGTGATATACTAAAATATAGGTTTGTTATAAACTTAGTGCTATAATTTATGAGATCACGATTAAGGAGATATGATGAAGCGA
>PKWS01000057.1 GCA_003132105.1 Desulfosporosinus sp. | reverse complement strand
GATGTTATAGGCAGAACAAATTTAGCAGAGATGCTCTCTGATCGAGAGCGGATAGATCGTGAAATCAAACTGGTGATTGATAAACGTACTGAACCATGGGGGGTAAATGTTTCAGGAGTTGAAATCCGCGACGTAGTGTTACCGACTGGTTTGCAAGATGCTATGAGCCGTGAGGCTCAGGCAGAACGTGAACGAAGAGCAAGAATTATCCTTGGAACTGCTGAGACCGAAATTGCAGAAAAATTTGCAGAAGCAGCTAAGTCATATCAAAATAACCCAGTTGCGCTACAACTTCGAGCGATGAATATTTTATACGAAGGCATCAAAGAAAAAGGGGCAATGGTTATAGTACCTTCATCTGTGGTGGAGACTATGGGCTTAGGGGGAGTTGCGGGTTTAGCTAGTTTAGCTTCTAACCTCAATNNAGAATGAGTAATGGAATATATAAAGCCGCACACATACCCTGGTAATCCCGAAGGCGGTCAGCAATAACTCATGACGCGATTAAAGACGGCTCTCACCTACACTCACGAAGTGTAGGGGAATTTTTCTTTCTCTATTTTACAGGGTTCAACCATGTTATACGGTATGGAAAAGTACATAAACGGTGTGTTGGCAGCCAATGACACTTATACATTTACGCTTAATCCTAACGGAGTGCCTTCGGGAAATTATGTTTATACAGTGCTTGATAGCAATTCTGTGAAAATAGAAAATAAACAGTATAGTACACCAAAATTAATATTAACAGCAACAAGCACTCAAACTGGTCAATATATTACGCAAAACATACAACTCAAAGGTTTATACTAATAAGATTTTCTGGGCTTGCCAATGAGGTGAGCCCTTTTATTTTAAATTGTGACTCTATTTTCAACTCCAAAATCAAACCGCTTAGATAACGAGGTCAAGGCACTTATTGACAGCATGGATTCCTAGTTTTTTAACAAAGTACTAAGGAAACCTTTATGAATGATTAGCTTATAATTCATTACAGTATGCATAATGGTACGAATGATATGTAATGGGTCTACAATGCGAAGTTAATAAGCCTCTAAACCCTTGAGTTCATGCGGGTTCCGGGGCTTATTTATATGCCAACCCCTAGGGCGGTAAGTGCTAAAATTGCAAAAATACTCAAAAAGATGCAACAGCAAATAATGGTAGTAGGTTGTGAGCAACAACTTGTTTTGACTTCGTAAGTGAAGAATCTTGTGATCCGGAGTTACTGGCTAACATTGTAATTTATAATACTTAGCCGTATACTATCTCTATTGTAAGGTTTTCATTGCATTTCAAAAAATGGTTAGGGGAGAGATGTGCTTGTTGTGGGTCATATTATTCATTACGATTCTGGCAGTCGGCTGGGGGTGGAAAAACTCATTCTATTTACTGCCCCTTTTAATTCTTGGCCTCCCTTTAGAAATTTCCAGAACCTGGTTTCCTCACTTGTTCATTTTAGACCAGCTCGGGAAATTTGTCGGTGTCATTTACTTTGGTCGAATCTTCACCCTGGCTGTTATTGCCTACTTTATTTATAACCTCATAAGGTCGAGGAGGACGGATCAGTTCCCCAAAAATGCACGCGATGATTTAGCAGAGATCTTCCGGTCTCCATTATTTATTGCCTTAGGGAGTTATATTATTTGGGGTGCATTCTCGGTAATCTGGTCGATAGATCGACTACAGACTATAGTTGGTGTAGCTCGATTAGCACTTCTTTGGCTTTTAGGGGCAGCTGTTTATTCCCTCGTTAAACGCAGAGATGGGCTAATAACGGTACCGGTAGCTTTTGCAGTTGTATCTTCGTTCTTGGCGGGAGTCGGTGTCTATGAGCTATTGAGTAAACACTTGATCTGGTTCGGTGAGATTTATCAGCCGCTTAGTCGGATTAATGCAACGTTTGTAGACGCCAACATTTACGCGCGTTTTCTTCTCATCGGTGTCTTAGCCACAGCAATATTGATGATCAAAGCGACTAGGGTGGGCCGGCTAGTGGGGGTAATGGCCTTAGCACTTCAAATGGTGGCGCTTCTCGGAACCGGATCAAGAGTGGGTTGGATCGCCATGTTCATTGTAGCTATAGGACTTGCGGCTTTAGTTCCCCGNNGCGTCCTCGGAAAGACATTATTTGCTCGCTTCCGGGGTACAGATGTTTACACATCATCCGTTGCAAGGAATAGGACTAGCTGGATTTCAACATGCCATGCTAACAACATATGCTTCTATAATACAAAACGGGGTAAGTCTTTCCCATACAGCACTGATTACAACGGCTGCAGAGTTGGGAAGCATAGGGTTAGGTATCCTTGTAGTCTTTTTTGTAGCTCTCTATGGGCGACTACCCGGCGAACGTAAAGCCCTTCACGCTTCTGGTCAACAGTTTCTCGACACAAGGCGATATTACTGGGAGATTTTTGCGGTTCTAGCCATTACAGCAATTTTCATTAGTGCTCAGGGCGAAGGCCGTTTCTTGGAAGACCCGTACTTATGGATATTAACGGGCTACTTAACAGCAGTTCGTGATTTTAAGGAGGTGCGCTAAAGTGCTCTTATGCTTTCTACAACGGCAATTAATCAAGCCTCACAATATATGTGTGTGAGGCTTTCTGCATGTCCATCACAAAGGATAGTAACGCTGTTTTGTGGAATTAATTTGTGCCATGTTGTATAATGAAGAACTATAGGGTAAAGTGGTTGTTCAATTACCTTACATTCGCAATATTTCCAA
>PKWS01000242.1:813-7121 GCA_003132105.1 Desulfosporosinus sp. | reverse complement strand
ACCGCTAGCCCTGTCAGAAAATCCAAATAACGCTTTTCTTCCGTATCCCAAACCCAGGCTCCGTCCCCTTTAACGATCGTCATGGGTAGGCGGCCATAGGTATTCATGACTACATTTTTCCCTCGCTCTATAATTGCCTCAGTTGATAAACCTTCTAATTGCTTCATGTTTCATCCCCCTATCTATCCTTTAAACATTGTTCCGATTCCACCATCTGTAAACAGCTCCAGCAAAATAGCATGGCTTTGGCGACCGTCTAGGATATGCACACTTCCAACGCCACCCTCTAAAGCCGAGACTGCACACTCTACTTTAGGGAGCATTCCACCTGTTAGAATTCCTTGCTCCACGAGTGTAGCCACTTCCCCTCTGGAAATGGTAGAAATGAGAGAGTCCGAATTCGTAACATCGCGCAGTATTCCTCGCACATCCGTCAAAAGAAGCAACTTATCTGCGTGCAGTGCTTCCGCTATTTTTCCCGCAACCGTATCCGCATTCACATTATACGTTTCCCCGTTTTCCCCACTGGCAACGGGTGAAATAACGGGGATATATCCATGCCCTAGTAAGGTGTTCAAAATATCGGGCGTAACACTCTGGATTTCTCCAACACACCCCAAATCAACGTCTTCCATCTCTCCTTGGCTATTCGCCATCTGCATAGGCTTCTTAGCCGCTATGAGCAGTTGGGCATCTTTCCCGGATAAACCGACACCCTTCCCGCCAAAGCGATTAAGGAGAGATACCATTTCTGTGTTCAACTTCCCTAACAAAACCATTTGAGCAATTTCCATGGTTTGCTCATCAGTAACTCTTAAGCCCCGTACAAATTGGCTTTCAATGCCCACTTTCTTCAGCATCGCATTGATCTCGGGTCCACCCCCGTGAACTACTACAGGCCGAATCCCCACAGAATGCAAGAGCAGGACATCCATTATGACAGATTCTTTNNAAGACTGGATCAATCATGGCGTGCCCGCCGTATTTAATCACCACGGTCTTTCCCGCAAATTTCTGGATATACGGAAGGGCTTCCACTAAAACTCGGGCTTTGTCTAGTCCCTGTTCTTTCGGTGTCAACTCTGCAACCTCCAATATCAAGATCGATAACTCCCATTAATTGTGACGTACTCGTGGGTCAAATCACACCCCCAGGCAGTTGCGTGTTCTTCCCCAATATGAAGGTTCAAGCTAATATGAACGTCTTTGAACCCAAGAATTTCCTTAGCCTTTTCTTCCGAAAACGCTAACCCTCTTCCCGCTTGGGCGACGATTAAATCCCCTAGTAAGATATCAACCTTTTCCGGGTTAAACTCCGCTCCTGCATATCCAGCTGCCGTAAAAATCCGACCCCAATTAGCATCTTCTCCGAAGAGTGCGGTTTTCACCAAGCTGGAGCCGCAAATACTCCGAGCAATTTTCTGGGCATCTTCTTTTGTTTTAGCTCCAGATACCATGACTTCCATAAACTTACTGGCACCTTCCCCATCTCGGGCAATATCTTGAGCCAGCTGGACGCACATCATCTTCACCATTTTCTCAAAATTGAACAAATCTTCCCCGTTCAGCGTTATTTCTGAGGCCCCATTCGCCAGAAGGAGGACCATATCATTGGTGCTGGTGTCCCCATCTATTGTCACCATATTGAAACTTTCGTCGACCGCTTCACGTAAGATACGTTGCAATTCCGAAGAATGAACGCTCGCATCGGTCGTCAAAAAACCCAACATGGTTCCCATATTTGGATGGATCATTCCAGATCCTTTAGCCATCCCTCCAAGTGTGATCACTCCTCCTTGAGAACAAGGAAGTTCATAAGCATGTTCTTTGACTTTCGTATCCGTCGTCATGATTGCTAGTGCTGCCCGATGTGCTCCGTCATCTGAAGACTCCTTCTGCCCACGAATGTCCTTGGCCATATCTCCGAGGAGCTCCGCACTCGCCGCCCGAATTCCACTTAAGACTCGATCGATTGGCATCTCTACCCCAATCACGCCAGTTGAAGCGACAAGAACATCCTCTTCCGACACAGCCATAAACATGGCTACAACTTTAGCCATCGCCAACGCTGCCTGATCGCCAGCTTCTCCTACACAAGCATTTGCATTCCCACTATTAATCACAATTGCTTGGGCCAAACCATTCTGCAAATGGCGTTGCGTTAAATAAAGAGGATGCGCTTTGACCAGATTTCGAGTATAAACACCGGCAGCTTGCGCTTGAACCTGCGAAAAAACTAGCGCAACATCATATTTATCCACAACTGCAATTCCTGCCTGGACGCCGATCGCATAAAATCCCTTCGAGGCAGCCACCCCACCATCAATTGACTTCCAAGTATCTTCCACGTTACTCATAAATTCACACTCTCCTTTTTAAATTAGGGCCAAAGGGCGGTTCCTGTAATTCCTTGACCCTCGGGGCATCCCATCACCAGATTCATATTTTGAATCGCCTGGCCTGAGGCACCTTTAATCAGATTATCGATCGTTGCCACTATGATGACATTTCCAGTTCTCTGATCCACAGTCAATTGTAAAAAAGCATTGTTGCTTCCACTGGCAAATTTCGTCTCTGGCCAAGTCCCCGGAGGCAAAACATGGATGAATTCCTCTTGCTTATACTGTTCCAGCCAGCACTCGCGAAGGTCCTCCTCTTGAACCCCTACCTGAACCGCAGCATAAATCGTGACCAGCATCCCCCGCGTCATGGGAACTAAATGAGGAGTAAAATTCACAGTTAGTGGTAGCCCCGCAGCCCGAGACAGTTCTTGTTCTATTTCCGGGGTATGACGATGATTTCCTACCGCGTAAGCCTTAAAATTTTCATTAATCTCAGCATAATGCGTGCCTATTGAGACCCCACGGCCGGCCCCGGATACACCCGACTTGGCATCAATAATTAAATAGTTTGTTTGAAGCAATCTATTACGAAGGAAGGGGACTAGAGCAAGTAAGGTTACCGTTGGATAGCAACCTGGATTTGCGATTAGGGATTGGCCCCTAATTTGCTCACGATAAAGTTCCGGCAAACCGTAGACCGCAGCTTTAAGGAGCTGTGATGCAGGATGCTTAATTTTGTACCATTCCTCATAAACGCCAGCAGAATTTAACCGAAAGTCTGCTCCCAGATCAATGACCTTAATATTTCGCGCTAAAAAAGCACTCGTTCTCGCCGCCGTCAACCCATGAGGGAGTGCACAAAAAAGCACATCAAGATCTGGCACGTTTTCATCCTGCAAGATCCCCACCTTTTGACCACTCCAATGTGGATATACTGACTCATAATTCTCCCCGGCTACGCTAGATGAAGCGAGATACAAGTCCTTCACTTCCTCATGGCGTTTCAATAAACGCACTAGTTCTTGTCCTGCATATCCCGTGGCACCAAGAACCCCAACCTTCATATCTTCACCCTCCACTCTGCGAATTAACTCTTTTTCTATCCTATCGCATATCGCATTTTAAGCCCCTGGATAAGTTCAGCTAAACTTCCACTGAAGTGAAACTCCGTCTGTAATTAGTTTTATTTATAATTATACATTTATTTGTATAAAAATTCAATACACTACAGTCAAAAAAGAGGGTGGCTCTCCCTCTTTGTATAATATTTTTGTTTATCCGATGGCTAACCGCCACTAACACTAGGTCCTCCATGACCGTCGGGAGATAAGTGGCGCTAAGNNAAACTTCAGATGGAGTTAAAACTCCACCTCGTAGTAAGTTTCCTTTATGATTCCCACTTTTGAAAGTATTAATTAGGAAAGTCCACAAAATTATTTCATTGAAAGAAACTCCTGCTTCATTTGCTGCAAGAGCTTTTTATCACTTACAACGTCCCAACCAGTTAAAGCAAGGGTGAGCATTGCCAACATAACTAAACTTTCCCCGTCAGACGAAAGTGCCGCTTGGGCAAAATCCCGGGTATGTGGAATCTCTGTGCCCGTTCCCAATGTTAAATAGGGATGAATCGCCGGAACAGCGCGGCTGACGTTGCCCATGTCCACAGAGCCCATTGCAGTTTGCGGAGAAGCGATTTGATGGATCCCCATCTCTTGAAGGTTTTTCGTAAAACACGCCGCCAAGGCCAGATTGGTATGCATTTCATCATAAGAAAACTCGAATTTCTGCCAAGTCATCTTTGCTGAGACCATGGTGGCCGCCCCTTCAGCACAACGAATCACTTGCTCTCTCAATTCATC
The DNA here is from genome assembly GCA_003132105.1 of Desulfosporosinus sp. GTDB lineage: Bacteria > Bacillota > Desulfitobacteriia > Desulfitobacteriales > Desulfitobacteriaceae > Desulfosporosinus. Next base: position 2,920 of record PKWS01000242.1, on the reverse strand, counting down.
CAAGTCTTTACGTTTTTTTGCCCGAATATAAAAACGTGCAACCGCTCGTTCCGGGATAATATTGGGGGCTGTTCCTCCCTCGGTGATAATCCCATTAACTTTCATATCTTGTGAAAGCTGCTTTTTCAACGCGTTGATGCCAACAAAGAAATTAATGACAGCATCTAACGCATTAATGCCAAAATTAGTGGCTGCGACAGAATGGGCAGCTCGACCATGAAAAGTAAATTCCAACGCATCCAAGGCCAGGCTGGAAATTACAGGGACGTTTTGACTGCCCGGATGAAACATTATTGCAGCGTCAACATCCTTAAATATTCCCTCTTCAACTAAAGTCACTTTCGCTCCACTGGTTTCTTCAGCTGGACTACCGATAACTAAAATTTCACCTGTCAGTTCCAAACTCTTACTCAAAATCACCGCTGCCCCAGCACTGGCCGCACCTATCAAGTTGTGACCACAACCATGCCCCACACCCGGTAAGGCATCATATTCCGCCAAATAGGCAACCCGAGGGCCTGGACCTGTACCTGGAAAGCGAGCTAAAAAGGCCGTTTCCACTCCGGCTATCCCACGTTTTACTTCAAATCCATGTTTCTGAAGATAACTGCATAACACCTCGGACGCAAAATATTCCTTGTATCCAAGTTCCGGATGTTCCCCGATCTGGCGCGCAACTTCCCATACTTCTTTGCGCAAGTACTGTGCCTGATCCCTGAAAAACTCCTTTATCGCATCCATGGAGTATCCCAACTCTCTCTTCTTCATCTAGTTGCTCTGGTGACCCAATGATCAACCACTACCATCACGATTACAGTTTAATCCAATTTTAGCTTTTTAGATAGAGGGTTTTTCATCGTGAATCTGATTTGCGTTCCTAAATATTACAAGAACGGACAACACCCCAAGTATTGGCCATGAAACAACCCCCCACAGAAGACTTAGCCCTGTTTCCAACTTACTTAAAAGTAACAAATACTCTCCAATCCGGGTCCCAATCTGTTGCAGATCAGAAACAAAGGTTAATCCAGAAAGCATAACCAATAACATATTCAGCCCTTGAAAGACTGTATTCCGTTCAAACCAAAAAAACACCCCAAAAGCTAATCCCGTGACCATTAAGCTAATGGCTAGTCCAATACCCCATTTTCTACGCTCGGCTATGCGTTTGTCATCTCCAAAATCCATAGGATATGCCATGATCTGAGCCATAAGCTGAGTTTGGAAATGTTCTAGTGCTGTGCTTGAAATGGGTTTATCTTCAAACAGTTGAGTCCACAACGCCTTGTCCGTCTCCTTCATGGATATCCCTCCTTTCCAAGTGCTGACGCATTTTTTCTTTTCCTCGATGGAGGTAGGTCTTGACCCTACTTATCGGGACTTCCAATATAAAGGCTATTTCCTCATAGGAAAGTTCTTGATGAAAACGCAAATAGAGTGCCTGCCTGTAATGTTCCGGAAGCTCGCTTAACACCTCAGCAAGCATGGAAGCCTGTTCTTTCGCCAGCCATACTTCCTCAGGCATGGGTTGATGATCAACCAAGTTTTCATCTGGGGTTAGTGGTACCTCTCTTCGCCGTTTACGCACAAGGTCAAGGGCTTTATTTCGGGCGATAGTGTATAACCAAGCACGGAACGGATACTCCTCAGAGTATCGACTCAGATTTCGGTAGGCCGCTAGAAATGCTTCCTGCGCGCAGTCGAAAACACCCTCATCCGTGCCGAGGGTTCTCCTCAGGAAATGAATTAACGGTGCCTGGTAACGTTCTACAAGACCCGCAAATTTTTCATGATGACCGGCTAGTACTTGCCGAATGATCTCGGTATCTTCCATACCGCTTTGGCTCCTATCCTGAGTTCAATAAACTCGCATTTATCCCCTTACTTTAAGTACGTATGATTACCCCTAAAGGTTTCAGATTCGGAGTCAATTTTTTGGCCCGTTCGCACACGTTTCATTGCTTGCCTCGTCTATTACCATCCTTGGTGGACGAGGCACTCGACACGTCCTGTGTCAGCGTTCCCTTCATACTGCGGCTAAAACGCATAGCCTCTGGGCTAACAGCAAGTTCGTCGCTCCTTGCCATCTCGGCATCTAGCCATCCCG